>DASRMJ010000111.1:0-2811 GCA_035647995.1 Thermoleophilia bacterium
GTCTTATGCGCCTTGATCTTGGTCGCTGAGCGTGTGGGGCTATGGGAGCCAGCGCTTCTCGGTGAGACTCTGATTTGGTTCTTTCTCGCCGGTGCGGTCCTCTTCTTTCGCGTCATGGACGCCGCGAAAGACACCCACTTCTTCCGGAGGCGTGCACTGGAGACCGTGGGCGCCGGCGCGTTCGTCGAGTTCTTCGTCAATCTGAAGACGATGCCCTTGCCATGGGAGTTAGTGCTTCAACCTGCGATGGTGATCTTTTGCCCCACCCCACCCCGAAGACCTGTATTGCACTCGTGAGGAGACAGTTCTAGGAGCTAATAAATTGATGACCGTTGGCCGATAACGAATCGATCCCTTTGTCGTCAAGCGGAGGCGCGGTTGGCTCACGGCTTGCGTCGGTAGTTCGCAGGCAAAGGGCCGACCTTGGGAGGTCTCGTGCAAGCTAGAGGCGCATGGCTCGGCAGGGTTCCGGTTTGGTTCAAGCTTGGCACCATCCTGGGCGTCTCCATTTTCCTGCTCGAGATGATCATCATGGAGGTCAAGTTCCTGCCGACGGGCGACGTGGGTGCGATGATAGATGCAGCGCTGCTCACGGCGTTCGTGTCCCCCATCGCCTATCTGACTCATTCACGTCCTCTGGCCACCCAGATTGCAGAGCGCGACTTGGCGCGGGCAGAACTTGTTCAAACCCATGCCCGACCCGAGGACCTCTCACATGGACTCGAGCGGCGGGTGGCCGAGCAGACCGAGCATCTGGTCGCCGTCAACCATACGTCCACCGCCCTCAGCCACTGCCTCACGACCGACGAGGTGCTGCAGACGGGTCTGGGGCTGGTGTGCGAGGCGACCGCGGTCGATGGCGGAGTGCTCTGGCTGAAGCGAGGCAGTGAGGTGGAACTGGCTGCCAGACGAAACCTCGATGAGACCATAGTCGGTCAGTTGGACAGGCTCACTAGTGTGTGCCCGGAGATGCGACACGCACTGGCCTTGCGCGCGCCCAGCCTGCTCGACAGTTCGACCATACCCGCCCTCGATGACGTTCTTGGCGAGAGGAGCAGCCCTGGCGCTCGGCTCCTCACCGTGCCCCTGATGTCACGTGACTCTGTGCTGGGCGCTCTCGAGCTCGTCCTGCCCACGGGAACGCAGTGCGACGAAGCGAAGCTGCAACTCTCAGAGGCAATCGGAGCCCAGCTGGGCGTGGCCATCGAGAACGCAGGGCAGTATGACCGCGCGCGCTACCTAGCCGAGCGGGACTCGGTGACCGATCTCTACAATCACCGCTCCCTCCACAGCCGTGTGGAACAGGAGTTCAACCGAGCACAGCGGATCGGGGGGATCTTCTCGCTGGTCATGATGGACCTGGACGGCTTCAAGCTCCTAAACGACACCTATGGACATCCAACCGGCGACGATGTGCTGCGCGTCGTAGCCTCCTTGTTGTCCGCCACCGTGCGCGACTCCGACATCGTAGGGCGCTATGGTGGCGACGAGTTCATGGTCGTCTTGCCCGATACGGGCGCCCAAGGCGCGCTCGACCTGGCCCAACGTGTCCGCAACGCGCTCATCGAGCGTCCCTATCCGGCTCCGGGCAGCGAGGGCATCCCACTGCATGTCAGCTTCGGCATCGCGAGCTACCCGGCCGACGCGCGGCACGTGAATGAGCTCATCGGCCTGGCCGACGGAAACCTCTACAACTCGAAGCAGCGTGGCGGCGACATGATCACAGCCGCTGAAGAGAGCGAGGAAGACCGACATGGGCAGGGCAGCGGGATGTTCGGAGTCCTGGACGCTCTGGTGACTGCAGTGGATAACAAGGACCGCTACACGCGTCAGCATTCAGATGACGTGACGCGGTTCGCCCTTACCATCGCCCAGCAACTGTCTCTGTCCGATGTGAGCCTGCGGACCCTGCGCATCGCCGGCCTACTGCATGATGTGGGCAAGATCGGCGTACCCGACCGCATCCTCCGCAAGCCGGGCCCACTGACCGCGGACGAGGCTGACGTCGTGAAGCAACATGCCATGCTGAGCGAGATCATGGTGAAGGGAGTCCCGAATCTCACCGAGGTCATGGCCGCGGTCGGGAGCCACCACGAGCGCTGGGACGGCGCCGGCTACCCGCGCGGGCTCAAAGGCGCGAAGATCCCATTCCTCGGGCGGATCCTGGCGGTTGCGGACGCGTGGTCGGCCATGACCACCGATCGGCCGTATCGCACGGCGATGACGCCTGCGGCGGCTCGCGAGGAGATCCTGCGCGGGTCGGGATCCCAGTTTGACCCCACGATCGTTCCCGCCTTCCTCGCGGGCCTCGACGCCGACGTCGAGTTGCTGCCGGCCGTGGGCTGACGCACACCCTCGCGAGGCTTCTGCCGCCCTCCAGACCAGGGAAGCGAGGAGCACACGCAAGAGGCGGATCGTGCGCCCGCAGTTTCTCCCGACGCCGGCCGCGGCAAGCTCGCCAGCCTGTCTCGTAGGGCACGGGGCTGCTTCAGGGGGCAGCACGATGAGCACCGTCGTGGCCGTCCCGCATCCACGGGAGCGTCTGGAACTCTGTGGGGGTCTGGTCGGGGGCGACCATCGGGATGGCACTGATAGTGGACGCTCTGACCTAGACGTGGTTCACTGAGCCCGATAGGGCCGCGCGGCGGATGCGCCGTAGGCGGAATCATCCCGAGAGGACTGGAGGTCCATCATGCTGGCCAGTTTCTCTGTTGCTCCCTTTGGTGTTGGAGAAGGACTGGGCGAGTTCGTGGCGGGGATGATGCCGCTGATCGAAGCCTCCGGGCTTCCCTTTAAGCTGGGAGCCATGCA
>DASRMJ010000112.1:0-4286 GCA_035647995.1 Thermoleophilia bacterium
TACCGGCCGCGCGGGCGAAGGCTCGCGGGCAGCCTCCACCTTTGCGATCTTCGAGCAGGTGCAGCGCGATCTCGTGGGCCGTACCCACGAGGTGCGTGAGATCTTCGCAGCCATCCTGAGCCGCAAGCACATCCTGCTGGAGGGACCGCCCGGCACCAGCAAGTCGACCATCGTGCGGAGTATCGCGCGCTCTATGAACGTCCCGTTCTACTTCATCGAAGGTTCGATCGACCTCACGCCGAGCAAACTCCTCGGGTTCTTCAATCCGGGCAAAGTCTTGAAAGACACCTACCTGCGCGACTACTTCGAGATGGGTCCGCTCACCCAGGCCATGGAAGAGGGCGGCGTCCTCTATCTCGAGGAGTTCAACCGCATGAGCTCCGAATCCGCCAATCTGCTCATCACGCCCATGGAAGAGGGCGTCATCAACATCCCCCGCTACGGGCAGGTCACCGCCAAGGACGGGTTCACCATCATCTGCTCCCAGAACCCCTACGATGACGTCGGCACCCTCCAGGTGAGTCGCGCCTTTCTTGACCGCGTGGTCCGCGTGCGCATGGACTACCAGAGCGAAGATGAGGAGATCGCGATCGTCAAGTTGCGGGCCGGCATCGACGACCACCAACTAGCCAAGACCGCCACCCGCATCACCCGGCTCACCCGTGAAGCCCACGAGATCAAGCTGGGGGCTTCGGTGCGGGCGGCCATCGACATCGTGGTCATCGTGAAGAACCTCACCCTTCTCACCGATGGCGATCTGCGCATGGAGGATTTCGCCGCAGCCTGCAAGATGGCGTTGTCGAGCAAGGTGTGGCTCTCCGAGACGGTCAACGCGACGCCCGAAGAGGTCATCGACCGCGTCATCGAGAAAGCCCGCGCGGAACTCGGCCACGAATTCTACCTGGGGCTCGGCGGGGATAAAAGAAAAGCCTTGTAGAGGTCCGGGGCGAGCCGGGCCTGGCACTCCTCAAGCAAAGACTCGATGCCGGTGAGATCACCGCGTTCGACATGGCCGAGTCCATCAACCTCGATCCCCGCATGCAGCAGGACTTCATGGCGGACGAGGAGTTCCTCAAGTATTTCGCCAAGCTGAACCACCTACTGAGCTCCGGGCTACGCGGCAAGGCGTTCGAACTGGCGAAGGCCCTCATCGTCAAGCTCGCCGCTCAGCTGGTCGGAACAGGAGTGCGCAAGGGCACCCTGCACCTGCGACGCGGCGCCTTCACCGACGAGATAGACCTGGACGCCACCCTCGAGAACCTGGTCGCCGACCCCTTGGATCACCTCGAGGACAACCTGGCGGTCTGGGACCGCCGGCGTGAACAGACCGGCTTCGTGATGATGTTCGACCATAGCTACTCGATGCGCGGACCCAAGATAGTGCTGGCCGCACTCTGCACGGCCGCCATCGCCATCCACTTCAAGAAGAACTACGGCGTGGTCGCCTTCAGCACCGAGGTCAAGACGATCAAGGCGGTGAGCGACACGCTGCATTACGAGGTGCTGCTCGACCGGGTCTTCGACCTCCCCATCGAGGGCCTCACCAACATCTCGGGAGCCTTGCAGACCGGTCTGCGCCAACTGGAATCGTTCGACAAGGTCTTTGGGCTGCTCCTTACAGACGGGGGCTGGACCACCGGCGAGAACCCTCTGCCGGTGGCGGCAAGATTCGACCGACTCAACGTGATCGCCTTCCCCCCGGCCAATCCCGAGAAGGTCCGCTTGATCGCCGAGGCCGGTCACGGCACGTTCCAGTTTGTCGGTGACGAGGAAGGCATCTTGGGCGCGATCATCCGGGCTCTACAAACGCACTGAAGGGTCGGCGGGGCCGGGTTCGCCGCTCGACCGCGGCGGCTCGGCAGGGTCGCGGCCGAGCGACTCGGTAGCGCCGCGCGCCGCCGGCTCGGCAGGGCGCCGGGACAGCAACCCGGCGGCAGCTCAGCGGTTCGAGACCCGTGCTCGCGGCCCTCGGCCGGCCAGCCTCACCAGCCCAAGTGACATCCGAGCGCGAACGCCGCGACCACCACCAGGGCGAGCGAAGACAGCCTGGGCACGACTACTTCGGCCAGTATCGACCTCTGCTTCACAGCTCGGCCTCGAGCTTCGCTCTGAGCATGCGCACTGATGCGATCTCGATGCCCAGGAGTCGCTCGATGCGGGCCTTGGCCGCGAGACCTCGCGCCGCTCCCGGCATCGCCGTCACCACACCGATGTCGAGATCCTCACGCAGTTCGCGCATAAGCACAACGTCAGAGAGGTCGTCGATGCCGACCCTCAACTTCTCGGCCACATACGCCTTCGCCTGCGGGAGTCGCATCTTGCGGTGGAGTTGCATCCTGGCGACCAGATCTCCGGCCGTGCGGATGCCCCCCATCCCGGAGGCGAGCACGTGTGCCATGGGCATCCCCACGGGATCGCCCACGCCCACCTATAACCCGTCCACCCGCCCGATCTCGACCATCGCGGCGCTCGCACGAGTGACCGCGTCCACGGGCGGCGTCTCGCACATGGGCACGCCCCCCACTCCCATGCCCACGTTGGCGTGGATGGGGATCGACGCCGCCTCAGAACAGGCCTTGACGAACGTCACCGCCCGCGCCACGTTCCAGGGGCCCGACTTGCGTGTGTTGGTGTTGACCACCGGGCCGAACACGCTCGCGCCGGCCTTCTCCACGAGCTTCACCTGTTGGTGCGGATACAGGCCCGCAAGGCGCTCTCCGCGAAACTCGACCTCCCCGTGCATGCCGAGAACGAACTCGGCCGCCATCCCCACCTGGATGGAGAGGTGCGTGCTCGCCGCCAACTCCTCTATCGCCTGAAGGGTGGCGAGGAACTCGGCGTCCCCGGCGGAGGCGGTGGTGTCGAAGTTCAAGCCGTCGGCGCCGGCGGCGGCCATCTTCTTGCCCACGTAGATCATGTCGCGGGTGCAGGCCTCGGCGGCTTCGAGTTGTGCCGCCCGGGCGTCGGCGATCCTGCCCAGAGGCATGAGATCGGAGGGATTGCCGAACGGTCCGTCGGGGCGGGCGTACGTGGCCAAGTTGGGCATGGCCCCGTAGTACACCGGGATGATCGTGGACAGGAGCACGCTCTCCATGCACTGCTGCTCGTTGGCGACCACGGGCTTGACCGGCTTGTACGAGTAGTCGGGATGGCCGAGTTCCGCGGTGTCGAATCCGAAGGCCCGCTCGAAGAGGCGGATGGCCTGTTCCCGCGAAACGGGAACGCCCACGCCGCTGTCTCCCTGGTCGGTCCACAGGGAACCCGCCACGCCGTCGTCGGTGAGCACGACCTCGTGCCCGGGTTCGACGCCGACGATGCGTCCTCGGAACGCGAACAGGTCGAACAGGTAGTCTCGCTCCTGTTCGGTGAGCGCGGGAATACGCCCCCGGTCGGCGGCGTCCTCCGTGCCGGCCAGGATATCGGCGCGCAACTCATCGGAGGATCGAGCCTCCACGCGTCCATCGCCCATGCGTATGCGGTGAGTAGTCATCGGTCGCCTCTCGGACTGGGGGCTGGTCGCCCCAGATGTCTCGCTATCGCCGCCTCCGCCTCGGGCGGCAGTGACGCCACCGTGTGCTCCCCCAGGATGGCACGCGCCTCGGCCGACGCACGCACGTGGATGTCGTGCCCTCCGGCCTTCAACCACGCACCCCTCATGCGCCGATCGATCAACCGGGCCCGAGATTGCTCTCTGGCGGCCAGTTCGCGCGTCTGCTTCTCGCGGAGGAAGTTCCCGTCGGAGCCGACGCGCCGGATCGAATCGAGCCCCAACGTGGTCGGGTCGGTTCGGATGCCTTCCAGCACCCGTCTGTTCATGCGCGCTATCTCGTTATCGATCACCATCTGACCGAAATCGAAGGTCAGACCCAACTCGAGCATCCCCATCCCATAGATCAGGTTGGCCCCTGCCAACGCTGGTAACAGACTGGTGAGGGTCTTCTCGTGGCCCGCCTGCGCGTCGGGTAGCTTGCTGTCCGCCTAACCGCCGGCCACCCAGCAGGGCAGGTAATACAGCTCGCTCATCTCGGCGACGGCAGCGGAGACGAGCCCGAGTTCGGGGGCGCCGACGGGCGCCGTGGCGTGCCAAAGATCGAAGGTGGTGGTGCTGCTGCCGTAGATGACGGGAGCCCCGGCCACGGTGAGTTGTGCAAGCGTCAACGCCGAGAGCACCTCAGCGTTGTGGGTGACGATGGTGCCCCCGAGGCTGATGGGACCGGTTGCTCCGGCCATCACCATGGAGATCACGTTCGAGGCGATCCCGTGGCGGGCGCAGCCCATCATGATCT
>DASRMJ010000113.1:0-6648 GCA_035647995.1 Thermoleophilia bacterium
GCAGCATCGCAGGAGCGTCGAGCGGTCCAGACGCCGACGCCGGCGCCTGCAGCGGAGTGCGGTGCTCCTGGTCCTCGTTCTTCTCGCCGCCGCGGCCTATCTGGGGGTGAGCAGGATACGGTGGGGCGCCGGCGGTTCCGCTGCCACCTCCACCACCCTAGCGGGGAGCGCCGTCGGCGACGCCGTGCTGCTCAGCATCACCCAGGACGACCAGACCCGGGTAGCCGTCCTCATCGCGCCGAGCGCGCAACCCACACTTCTCGTCGCGCTACCCGGAGACGTGCTGATCCGTGCCTCGACCGGCTTCGATCCGTTGCGGGTGTTCCTGGACGGACCGGATGAAGAAGCGACGTTCCAGAAAGCCGCTGAGGGGCTTGAGTCCATGTTGGGGACAAGGCCGGTGGCACGCGCCGACATCCAGTGGTCCGACCTGCTCAAGGCCGTCTCTTCTGTGGGAGCCGGTTCCACGGCTCCCGCGGATCTGCGATCGGACGACGCCAAGGACGCCGCGGTGGTGGCGGATGTGTTGAAGGCACTGCTGGCCGCCGTCGGCACCGCTCCGGGCGATGCGGCGTTGGCGGCCCTTTCCGTCAACGGCGATCGAGACGCTGCCCGCGCGGCCCTGCGCGCACTCGGGGGCGCGGCCGCCGTGAGCGGAGCGGTCCCGGGTCGCCTGGTGGAGGGACTCGGCTTCGCCTACTTCGAGCCCGACGTCGCCGGACTGCAGGAGCTGCTGGGCGGCAGGCCGCCCGAGTCCGCTGTGTCGGTGGAGGTGCAGAACGGCTCCGGAGTGGTGGGGGCCGCCCAGAAGGTCTCCGAGGTAGTGTCTCCGCTAGGCTACACCGTGCTGCCGCCGAAGAACGCCGAAGGCTTCCCCGATGTTGCGATCACGCAACTGTTTGCGGCCTCCGACGCGCTCGCCGAGGCCGACCGCCTGCGCGGACTCCTCGGGCGCGGCACTGTGGTCCAACAAGATACGCTTCCGCCCGGTCGGGTGATCATCATCGTAGGCAAGGACCTCGACACGAGCGCTTTGCCGGTGAGCGGGGGATGAGAGTGACTTCCGGCGAAGATCCGCGATTCTCGCGCTACCAACGCCAGATGCTCTTCGCGCCCTTCGGGGCGCAAGGCCAGGAGAAGCTCGCCTCCGCCCGCGTGGGGTTGGTAGGCTGCGGGGCTCTGGGGTCGGTGATCGCGAACCACCTCGTGCGCGCCGGCGTGGGCTACGTGCGCCTCGTCGATCGCGACTTCCTCGAACTCAACAACCTTCAACGCCAGATGCTCTTCACCGAGAGTGACGTTCGCGAGCGGATACCGAAGGCGGAGGCCGCCGCCGGTCACTTGCGCGAGATCAACAGCGATGTGACTGTCGACCCCGTCGTCGCCGACATCAATCCGTTCTCCATCGTGGAGTTCGGCGATGGACTCGACCTTCTCGTCGACGGCACGGACAACTTCACGACTCGGTTCCTGATCAACGACTACTGCGTGAGCCGCGGGATCCCGTGGGTGTACGGCGGGGTCATCATGGCCAGCGGGATGACCATGACCCTGGTTCCGGGCGAGGGACACTGCCTGCGCTGCGTCTTTCCCGAGTTGCCCCCGCCGGGGTCGGCACCCACGTGCGACACGGTCGGAGTCCTGAACACCGCTGTGGCGGTGGTGGCCAGTCTGGAGGCCAACGAGGTCTTCAAGCTCATCCTCGACCCCGGGTCGCGCAACAAGGGACTCCTGACCGTCGATCTGTGGAACCTGGCATTCGAGACGGTAGAGGTGAAGCGCGATCCCGAGTGCCCGGCGTGCGGCCGAGGGCTGTTCCCGTTCCTCGGAGGCGATCACGAGGAGTCAGCCGTCTCTCTATGCGGACGTGACGCTGTGCAGATCGTGCCTGTGTCGAGCCGGGTTCTCGACCTCGGAGCGTTGCGGAGCCGCCTCGCAGGTGTGGGGCCGGTGCGGGCTAACCCCTTCCTCGTGGAGTTGGATGTGGAGGGCAAGACGATCACCGTGTTCCCCGACGGGAGGGCGATCATCAAGGGCACCGACGACATCGCTGCTGCGCGGGTGCTCTACGCTCGCTACGTGGGACAGTAATCCGGAAGGTCGGGGGCCGGTCGCCCTTGACGTACCCCGCTTCGCTGGTAGAATCGCTTAATTCATACTCAACTACTCAGGATTAGGCTGCACTTCTATGAACATCACCAGCAAGAGCAAGTATGCAGTCCGCGCACTGGTCGAGCTGGCCCGCCGGGGTCAAGACGAGCCCGTCCCCCTCATGGTGCTCGCGGAGGCACGGGGCATCCCGGGTCAATTCCTGGAGCAGCTCTTCGCGACCCTGCGTCGGGCGGGGATACTGCAGTCGTTCCGTGGGGTGCACGGAGGCTTCTCGTTCAATCGTCCCCCCGATCAGGTGACCGTACTTGATGTGGTCGAGGCCCTCGACGGGCCCATCGAGCCGGCTTTGTGCACCACGGATGAATCGTGCGAGCGTCGGCCGGTATGTTCGGTCGGCGACGTCTGGGTGCAGGCGAAACTCTCGGTCGAGGAGGTCCTCTCCGGAGTCACGATCCAGGATCTCGCCACGAGAGAGTCTTCGCTCACAGGCACGTCCATGTACTACATCTGACCCGCGGAGGGAATCGAGTGTCGATCGCGGATATCACCACCGGGACTGCCGAGTCGTTGCGCACCGACAGTCCCGCCGGGCGCGCCGAGTCGTTGCGCACCGACAGTCCCGCCGAGGCTGCCTGGGACGCGGCGCCCGCAGAGACGGTCCGCTCGCTCGTGCGCTCCTTCGGGTCCGCCGTCGTGGCCTTCTCGGGTGGCGTCGACTCGTCGGTGGTGCTGGCGCTCGCGGTCGAGCAGCTCGGGGCCGACAGGGTGTTGGCGGTCACCTCGCGGAGTGAGACCTACCTGGAGGAGGAGTTCACCGAGGCTGCCGAAGTGGCAGCCCGCCTCGGAGTCTCCCACCACGTCATCGAGACCAAGGAACTGGGGATTCCAGGATTCTCATCGAACCCGCCCGATCGTTGCTACCACTGCAAGGCCGAGTTGTTCGGAGAACTGGCGGGCATAGCCGCGGAGCGCGGTTTCGAGACGGTGGTCGACGGCGCCAATCTGGACGACATGGGTGACTTTCGCCCCGGGATCAAGGCCGCCGACGAGCTCGGTGTGCGGCACCCGTTGATGGAAGCCGGGCTTGGTAAAGATGCGGTGCGTGCCCTGGCACGGTCGATGGGTCTGTCGAACTGGGCGAAGCCGGCGATGGCCTGCCTCTCCTCGCGATTCCCCTACGGGGAGGCGATCACGCGCGAGAAGCTGTCGATGGTCGCTCGGGCCGAAGCGCTCTTGCGTGCGGCGGGGTACGCACAACTGCGCGTGCGTCATCACGGTGTGACGGCGCGGATAGAGCTTCCCGCGGACGAGGTCGCTGCCTTTGCGTGCGATGTGCCGCTGCGGTCGCGGGTGGTCGCGGAGTTCAAGGACATCGGATATCGGTACGTCACGCTGGATCTCGAAGGCTTCCGCAGCGGGAGCATGAACGAAGCACTTGAAGGGGAGCGGAGATGAGTCACAAGGGGAGTCTCGACGCGGGTTCGCACCGGAAGGGATCGTTGCTCACCACGATGACCGGGCTGGGCGGCCTGATGTTCCTCTATCTCACCAAGAGTGGTGCCGAGGTGCGGGAATCCGTGCGGCGTGACATCCAGGTCATCCGGGAACGGGACCCCGCCGCGCGCAGTGCTCTCGAGATCGTGACTTCCTATCCGGGCTTCCATGCGGTGCTGATCCATCGCGTTGCGCATGCCCTCTGGGTGCGCCAGGTGCCGCTGGTGCCGCGGTTGATCTCTCAACTCGGTAGGTTCCTCACCCAGATCGAGATACATCCCGGGGCCCAGATCGGGCAGGGGCTCTTCATCGACCACGGATCAGGAGTCGTCATCGGGGAGACCGCCGAGATCGGCGACGATGTCACCATCTACCAGGGGGTCACCCTTGGAGGCACCGGCAAGGAGAGCGGCAAGCGGCACCCGACGGTGGGAGACAACGTTGTCATCGGGACGGGCGCTAAGATCCTAGGATCGCTGACTATCGGCGACAACGCCAAGATCGGCGCGGGCAGCGTCGTCGTGCAGCCGGTGCCGGCCAACTCCACGGTCGTGGGCAATCCGGGTCGTCCGGTGATCACGGACGGCACCAGGGTCGGCATCCCCGACATCGACTACACGCACCTGCCCGACCCCGTGGCGCAGGCGATGCAGTGCATCGTGCGGCGTATGGTGCAGATGGAGAACGAACTCGAGGAGATCTGTCCTCCGCATCAGAAGCGCAAACTCGAGCAGCGCGAGGTTCTCGACGAGCAACTCTGCAACCTGACCGGGTACTCCCAAGGATCGGGCATCTGACCTGCCACTCCGGGTCGCACCTCGCGGATCGCGCATCTGGCGCGCCGTTTGACGTCGCGGGGCGCTGCGTGCGGTACCATTGAGAGGTGACTGAACCCGACCGCAGCCCCGTCTCCCCCGAGCCTTCCGCCGCCCCCACGGCTACACGCGCGCCCAGCGCGGTCTCCGTGGTGGGCCCCGGCGCCGCCGGCGTCGCTCGCGTCGGCGAGGGGCTGAACGGACCGCAGGCCGAGGCGGTGTTCCACGAAGGGGGCCCCCTCCTCGTCCTTGCGGGGGCCGGCTCGGGCAAGACCAGGGTGCTCACCCATCGCGTGGCGCATCTCATACAGAGCGGGCAGGCCGGCCCGTACGAGATCCTTGCCATCACCTTCACCAACAAGGCTGCCGCAGAGATGCGGAGCCGCGTCGTGGAGTTGGTGGGGCCGGAGGCTCAGAACATGTGGGTGTCCACGTTCCACTCCGCGTGTGCTCGGATCTTGCGCAAGGAGGCTCAGCTACTCGGCTACCGTTCCGGCTACACGATCTACGACCAGGACGACCAGGTGCGACTGATGCGTCGCTGCCTGGAGGAGTTGGGCCACGACATCAAGCGCTTCCCCCCGCGAGCGGTGCACGCGCAGGTGTCGGACGCCAAGAACCGCCTGGTGGACGTGGACGAGTTCCAGCGGCCGGGGAATCCGGGAGCGGATTCTTGGGAGGCCGGTGTAGTCGGAAAGTCGGGCGTCGACTACCTCGAGGTGACCGCGGCAGCGTACCGTCTCTATCAGCAGCGTCTCTATGAGTTGAACGCCATGGACTTCGACGACCTCATCATGCGGACCGTGGACGTGTTCCGCTTGTTCGAGCATCGTCTGGCCCACTACCGAAACGTCTTTCGTCATATCCTGGTGGACGAGTACCAGGACACGAACCATGCGCAGTATGTGTTGGTGAAACTCCTGGCCGAGGAGCACCGCCGCATCACCGTCGTGGGCGACGACGACCAGTCGGTCTACTCGTGGCGCGGCGCCGACATACGGAACATCATGGAGTTCGAGGAGGATTTCGGCGAGAGCACCATCATCAAGCTCGAGCAGAACTACCGATCGACCACGACGATCCTCGACGCGGCCAACGCGGTCGTGGCCCACAATCGGGGTCGGAAGCCCAAGCGCCTGTGGAGTGAGCGGGGAGCGGGGGAGAAGGTCCTGGTGCTGGAGTGTCGCGACGAACACGAGGAGGCGCGGCTTGTCGCCGGAGAGATCCAGACGCTCCTCCGCAAAGGGCGGCGGGCCGGAGAGGTGGCCGTCTTCTACCGGGTGAACGCCCAGTCGCGAGTGCTCGAAGACATCCTCGTGCGCTACAACATCCCCTACCAGGTCTTGGGCGGCACGCGGTTCTACGAGCGTGCGGAGATCAAGGACCTACTCGCATACCTGCGGGTCGTGGTGAACCCCTCCGACGACATCTCGTTCCAGCGTATGGTCAATTCGCCCAAACGCGGGTTGGGCGCGGTAGCCCAAGGCAGACTGCAGCTGTTGGCGGCGGAGGACGAGACCTCGCTCCGCGGCGCGCTGCCGCTTGCGGCTGACAGCGGAGACCTCGCGACCGCCGCCCGGTCCGCCTTCGGCGAGTTGGACGGGCTCATCCGCTCGTGGGAGCAGAGGCTGCGCGAAGGGGCGTCGGTGGCCGATCAGGTGCGGGCGGTGATGGAGGAGAGTGGGATGCTCGCCGCCCTGCGCGACGCCCGTACGCTCGAGGCCGAGGGCCGCCTCGAGAACCTGCAGGAGTTCCTGGGGGTGACTCAGGAGTTCGACCGATTCAACCCAGGCGGCGGCCTCATCGACTTCCTCGAAGAGATCAGCCTGTATGCCGACGTCGACTCCATGCGTGACCAAGCGGAACTCGTCACCCTCATGACACTGCACAACGCCAAAGGGTTGGAGTATCCCTTCGTCTTCATCACAGGGATGGAGGAGGGGATGTTCCCGCACAGCCGGGCCCTGGACGAGCAGAACCTGGAGGAGGAGCGCAGGCTCTGCTACGTAGGGATCACGCGCGCGATGGAACGAGTCCACCTTTCCCATGCCCGGAACCGTTCTCTGTACGGGACCGGTGGCTACCGGATGCCGAGCCGCTTCCTCGCCGAGATACCCAGAGAGTTGGTGGAATTGCGGGGCGCCGCCCCGGTCGTCTCGCGCCGTCCGGGCGCGGGGTACACTCCGGCCCACCGGTATCGAGCAGGAGGCGGCGCCGGCCGCGGTGC
>DASRMJ010000114.1:0-2968 GCA_035647995.1 Thermoleophilia bacterium
TGACGCGGCCCTCGAACGCGACAGTCACCCTCGCCAACGGCGCGACGATCTCCCCTACCACGCCGACCGGCTACGCCGGCCTCGGCATCCAGTGTGAGGTCTGCCACGGCACCGGCTCTACGGCGAACAGCCACATGGGCACCGGCGTGGGTGTGGTCAAGTTCCCTCGCATCCTCACGGCGGAAGTGTGCGGACAGTGCCACGCCTCTGGAACGACCGTGGAGACGCGCCTGGGCGGCACGAGCTCGTTCAGCAACGCGAACGGCTACACCACCGACGAGGTGCTGGCCGATTACATCACCCCCTACACGCCGGCGAACGAGCCCACCCGCTTCTACCCCGATGGCCACAACAAGGGCATGAACCACACCTACTACAACGAGTGGCTGCTCACCGGGCACGCCGAATCGCGTTCCGTTCTCAAGGACGAAGCCGGTGACCCCCTGCCTTTCGCCAGTGAAGAGTGCATGCGTTGCCACTCCACCGAGGGCTATCTCAAGGCGAACGGGTACCAGAGCAGCGGGCTGACGGGCTACACGCCCAGCCCGGCGACCGACGAGACCGACATCGAGTGTGCACTCTGCCACACCGTCCACGACAAGACCAACCCCAGCGGGGCTCTCGGTCTGCGCGTGGAAGAGACCGAAGTGTGCTCTCAGTGCCATAACGCAGAGATCGAAGAGGGCGCCACCATCGTGGCCGGCGAAGCCGTGCACCATCCGCAGAAGGAGATGCTCGAAGGTTACGGGCTCATCGGCGTGGCCGACATGGGACCGTCCATGGGCAGCGCCACCTGCGTCGACTGCCACATGCCTGAGACGCGCGCGGGACGCTTGAGTCACGTCTTCACCCCCATGCTCCCGGGCAACGCTGAAGCCTGGGGCGTGCCGGAGTTGGGCGACTCGTGCACACCGTGCCACGAGTCCACGACCAGGTCCACCCTACAGGGGAACATCGACGGTTGGCAGGCGGAAGTAGACGCTCTCATCGCGAACATCGACGCGGTGATCGCGGCTGCGCCGCTGGCCGGGTCGTCCATTCCTGAGTTCAACGGAGCGGTGATCGATGCCGCCGTCGCCAACGCCGAGTACGTGACCGCAGACGCCAGTGGAGGCGTTCACAACATCCGCTATGCCCGCGCCGGCCTGACGAAGGCACTCTACTATGCCAGAGCGGCGGGCAGCACCATCGACCTCACCGGACCGGCAACGGCCGATGCAGGTAGCCTGATCTCCCTTACCGGCACCCTCGAGTTCGGGGATGGCGGCGTCGGTGCAGCTCAGACCATCAAGATCATGAAGAAGGCGGCCGGATCCGACACCGCCGTGAAAGTGGCCACCGTCGTGACCAACGGCAGTGGCGTGTTCACCGCGCAGATCCACCCGGGATCGTCCGGCGAGTACACCGCGGTCTGGACACCCCTCGAGGGCGCCGATCTGACGAGTGACGTGCACGCGCTCACCACGAGCGTCGGCGCCGCACTCTTCGCCGACGTCCCCTCGACGCACATCTTCTTCAACTACATCCAGGGACTGGCCAAGTTCGGCGTAGTGCAGGGCTTCTCGCCCGGTATCTTCGGGCCGGACGCACCAGTCCTGCGTGCCCAAGCGGCCAAGATGTTGGTGAACGCCCTCGGATTCGGATCCACGACGTGGACCAACTGGGGCCACCCCACCTTCGTCGACGTGCCGCAGCCGGCCGCACAGACAGAAGCGAACCGCTTCCCGTTCGACTTCGTGGAGAAGGCATACGTCAACGACATCGTCAAAGGAGTGACCGCGACGACCTTCGTGCCGTACGGGAACATCACGCGCTGGCAGCTCGCGCTCATGATCGCGCGGGCGGGTGGCAGTCACCTCCCGCCGATGACGGGTTCGGTGATGCCGTTCACCGACCTCGCCGGCGTCAGCAATGAGGTGCAGAGTGCGATCCTACTGTGCCACGACTACGGCATCCTCGACGGCACCAGCGCCACGACCTTCGACCCCTGGTCCTCAGCCACACGCGGGCAGGCGGCGAAGATGATCTGGAACCTGGCGATGCTGACGGGCGACCTGCAGTAGCCGCCCGCCCAGTCCGGTTCTGAGAGACACGACGAACCTGAGGCCCCGGGGGTCGCCCCCCGGGGCCTCAGCCCGTGCAGGGGTCCTGCACCGCCAGGTACAGGCGCTTGTTGTTCTTGCCTTTGTTCTCCGTCCGCAGGACGGTGCACGCTCCAATCTCGCCGGTGCGGCGCACATGAGTGCCCCCGCAGGCTTGGGCGTCGAAGCCCTCGATGGAGACGACCCGCACCCAACCGTCCACGACAGGGGGCTCAACGCCGGCCGTGCGCACCAACTCGGGGCGCAAACGGAACTCGGCCTCGGTGACGAGGCCTGCGCTCACCACCAGATCCCGCGTGATAACCCCGTTGACGCGGGCTTCGAGTGCCGCGACCAGTTCGCTGTCGAGACCGTCGAGCTTGAAGTCGATGCGCGACTTGTCTTCCGCGATCTGCACCCCGGTGATGAGTCCTCCGTGGTCGGCAAGGACCACGGAGTTCACTATGTGCAGCAGGGTGTGGTGACGCATGAAGGCATGGCGGCGCGGCCAATCGATGCGGCCGCGCGCCACGGCGCCCACGGATGGCACACCGCCGAAGAGGCCGGCGTCTTCGGGCGGCGCGTCGGGGACGGCGGCGGCGACCGGGCCGCCGGGGCCCGCGGCCGCCGGAACCGCAGCCCGTCCGGCGCCGCCCCGGCCGGCGGCACCCTCAATAACGTGCCACACGCGACCCTCGCCATCGGGACAGATCCCCGTGACCCGATACCACACACCGGCGATCTCCAACTCGCCCACGTCGGGCGGCTGCCCTCCCCCGCCCGGGAAGAAGGCTGTCGCCGAAAGCGCCACTCGACCCGGGGCCGCCGCATCCACGCGTGCCTCGAACTCGCTGCGATATGAGTCTTGCAGATAGAGCTTCTGCTTT
>DASRMJ010000115.1:0-2585 GCA_035647995.1 Thermoleophilia bacterium
CTATCGGGCATAACGAAGGTGAGCGTGGAAGTGGAGTCGGGCGCGGGCTCGTCGACCGCTCGAGCGGCCGCTACGGACCGTGCTATGGCCTCGAAGGCGGCTTGATCGGCCGCGACCATGTAGGAGGTGAGACCTTCGGGCGTCTCGAGCAGGATGCTAGCGAACTTGGCCTCCCCAAGTGTCGTGAACTCGAAGTCGCCCGGGGCTTCGATGAGGTCGTAGGGAGAAGCCCCGACGGCGGCAGTCGACACCGTGGTGGTTGTCGATGAACGGCCGCCCCCGCCGCTCTGTATGAGGACGACAGCGACGAGCAGGACCACGAGACCGAGTGCGGCCGGTATTATGAGTCGATTGCGTAGCACACACACTCCAGTCGGCGCGCGGTCGCGCGCCGGTCGCTCACACTTGAAGTCTCGCTAGGCCCGCACTAGACTACGACTTCGAAGGCAGTGACGGGCGCCTCAGCGCCCGCCTCGTAGCTTACTCCAGGCGCGAGACGGAAACCAACGGCGACTCGGTAGGGTGGTACCGCGGGAGAGCACCCTGTCCCAACAGCGGCACTCCGCTGGGGGCGGGGTTTCGTGCTCTTCGGACAGATATCGAACGGCGGGAGCCGCACCGTCCGACGGAGGACGGCGGCGGGCGACACCCGCGGAGGAGCCACATGAGCGACAGAATGGGCGACGAGAAGACCGCGACCTCAGTCGCCTCGGGACTCGGCACCGCGTCCGCCCGCGCTTCGAGTCACGCGCACGGTCCGGGATGTACGCAGGACGTGTGTCGTCACGATGCCGAGCACGTGTTCCGACCGGTGGACACGGCCCAACGTTTCCCCGCCCTCGAAGAGGCGGTCCTGACGTGGTGGCGCGAGAACGGCATCTTCGAGAAGAGCGTGGAGCTGCGCCGAGGGCAGCCGGAGTGGGTCTTCTACGAAGGTCCTCCCACCGCCAATGGCAAGCCGGGTTCGCATCACGTGCTCGCCCGCATTTTTAAAGACATCTACCCGCGGTTCCGCACCATGCGCGGCAACTTCGTCCCGCGCAAGGCGGGCTGGGATTGTCACGGCCTGCCCGTGGAACTCGAGATCGAGCGGCGTCTTGGCTTCAACCACAAGGACGAGATCGAGGAGTACGGCATCGCCGAATTCAACCAGCTCTGCAAGGAGTCGGTGACCGAGTACGTGGACGAGTGGAAACGTATGACCGAGCGCATAGGTTTCTGGATCGACCTCGACGACGCCTACTGGACCATGAACGACAGCTACATCGAGTCGGAGTGGTGGATCCTCACCGAGTTCTGGAAGCAGGGCCTCCTTGAGCAAGACTACAAGGTGGTGCCCTACTGCCCGCGGTGCGGCACCGCCCTCTCTTCGCACGAGCTCGCGCAGGGCTACAAGGAGGTCACGGACCCTTCGATCATCGTGCGCTTCCCTCAGCTCGACGCCGAGGGGCACCAGGAGGAGGGCACCAGCCTGTTGGTGTGGACCACCACTCCGTGGACACTCATCTCCAACGTGGCGGCCGCCGTGGGCGGGAAGATAGAATACGCCCGCGCCCGGCTCGGCGACGAGCGTTTCATCTTGGGCGCAGACCTGGTGAACGCGGTTCTCGGCCCGGAGGCCGTCGTTGAGGAGACCTTCCCCGGGTCCGCACTGGCGGGGAGGCGCTACCGTCCCCCCTTCGACTTCGTCACGCCCGACAAGCCGGCGTGGCGCGTGGTGCTTGGTGATTTCGTGAGCACAGACGAGGGCACCGGCATCGTGCACATCGCCCCCGCTTTCGGCGCCGACGACATGATGGTGGGGCGCGCGAACGACCTGCCTGTGGTCATGCCCGTGGACACGGATGTGAAGTTCACCGAGGACGTGCCTCCGTACGCGGGCATGTTCGTCAAGGACGCCGACAAAGCCATCATCCGCGATCTGGACGACCTGGGTCTACTGTTCTCTACTCGCCCCTACACCCACAACTACCCCCACTGCTGGCGGTGCGGCACGGCGCTCATCTACTATGCCAAAGCCTCCTGGTACGTGCGCACCACCCAGCGCAAAGACGACTTGCTGGCAGCGAACGAAGCGGTGAACTGGTATCCGGAGCACATCAAGCACGGCCGGTTCGGGGACTGGCTGGAGAACAACATCGACTGGTCGCTGTCACGCGAGCGGTACTGGGGCACTCCGCTGCCCATCTGGCGCTGCCCCAAGGAGCACGACCACTCCGTCTCCTCGCGCGCGGAACTCTCCGAGCTCTCGGGCCGCGATCTCTCGGAACTGGAGCTGCACCGGCCCTACGTCGACGACGTCACCTTCCCCTGCCCGACCTGCGGTGCGGAAGCCCACCGCGTGCCCGAAGTCATCGACGCGTGGTTCGACTCCGGCTCCATGCCCGTGGCACAGTGGCACTATCCCTTCGAGAACCAGGAGCTCTGGGAGCAGCGCTTCCCGGCCGACTTCATTTGCGAGGCCATCGACCAGACCCGTGGCTGGTTCTACAGTCTTATCGCCATCAGCACGCTGCTCTACAAGACGTCGAGCTACAAGAACGTGGTGTGCTTGGGCCACATCCTGGACGGCGAGGGTCGCAAGA
>DASRMJ010000116.1:0-21128 GCA_035647995.1 Thermoleophilia bacterium
TTGTAGGCGCGCTCCAGCGCTTCGCCGGAGCGGATGAGGATGCCGTTCTCGGCCCCCTTGCCCGTCCCCACCATGATGGCCGTAGGGGTGGCCAGCCCAAGCGCGCACGGGCAGGCGATGATCAGCACGGCGACCGCCGCCAACATGGCCAGGGTGAAGGCCGGCGCGGGGCCGAAGACGAGCCAGACCACGAACGTCACGGCGGCGATAGCGAAGACCACCGGCACGAAGATGCTCGCGATGTAATCGGCCAGCCGCTGGATGGGAGCCTTGGAACCCTGAGCCTCCTCCACCAAACGGATGATCTGCGCGAGAGCCGTGTCCTTCCCCACCTTGGTGGTGCGAAAGCGAAACGAGCCGGTCTTGTTCAGCGTCGCGCCGATGACCTCGTCCCCCGGGCCCTTTTCCACCGGCATGGACTCTCCGGTCAACATGGACTCGTCGACCGCCGAGCGACCTTCGAGCACCACTCCGTCCACCGGGATCTTCTCTCCCGGCCGCACGATGACCACGTCATCGGCATGCACCTGCTCGATGGGAATGTCCACTTCGGCGCCGTCACGCACGACGCGGGCCGTCTTCGCCTGCAGGCCCATCAGCTTCTTGATGGCACCGGCGGTCTGCCCCTTGGCCCGCGCCTCAAGGAAGCGACCAAGCAAGATCAGTCCAATGATGACGGCCGCCGTATCGTAGTAGACCTGCGTCTCGAACCCGGCGCCTGTGAGCGTCTCGAAGAACCCGGAGAAGAAGGTGACCGCAGCCGAGTAGAGATACGCGATGCTGGTGCCCACCGCGATCAACGTGTTCATGTCGGTGGTGCGATGCTTGGCGGATGCCCAGGCGCCGCGGTAGAACTGGAGGCCGGCCCAGAACTGGATAGGCGTCGCGAGGACGAACATCACCAGCCAGAGTTCACGCCTGCCCAAGAATGAAGGCGGGAAGAAACTCAACACCATAAGGAGAGCACCCACGAACAGACTGAAGCCGAACTTGAGCTTGAGGGTGCGGAGTTCACGGGCACGCGCTACCTCGACGTGGTCCGGCCCTCCTTCCCCATCCTCCCCGGCTCCAGCTTCGAGCTCCCGAATGGTGTACCCGGCTTCCTCCACCGCCCGCCTCAGATCGGAGAGAGACACGACCCCCGTGAGGAACTCCACGGTGGCGGCTTCCGTGCCGAAGTTGACGGAGGCGTTCAGCACTCCGGGCGTATTGGCAAGGGCCTTCTCCACCCGTGACACGCAACTGGCGCAGGTCATCCCGCCGATGTCGAGGGTGAGCTTCTCCGACTGGACCCCGTAGCCCACGTCCTTCACGGTGGCCACGATGCGATCCACGCCGACCACGGCGGGATCGTACGAGACCGTGGCCTTTTCGGTGGCGAAGTTCACCGAGGCCTCGGCGACGCCCTCCACACGCTCCAGGCCCTTCTGCACCCGAGCCACGCACGACGCGCAGGTCATGCCTTCCACCGGGATCTGGACCGTCTCGATCTGAGCCTTGCTCGTTGCCGCCATACCTACAGCCCGCCTCTTCTCGCTCGCTCGCCCGCAAGCCACGGATGGATCCCACGCGTGGGCCTCTCTATCCTACCATACCCCCCTCCCCTATACCAGCAGACACGATGCCGACGCAGATCGAAGAAGTCCGGCTTGTTGGCAAGGCTCGATGGTATCCTGAAGAGTAAGCATCAGCGCCGCTCGCAGAGCGTTGCCGGCTGCGCCGGCATTTTGCGCTGGTTAGCCTGTCCGTCCTCACTGGCAAGGAGGAGCACATGACTCTCGGTCAGTTCCGTCTGGCGGCGGTGATCGTGACCCTCGTTGCTCTGGCGGCCTTCGTGGCGTTCGCGCAGGCCGGACTACGCCGTGCCCGGTTTCGGGGACGCCAGGTACAGCAGACCACCTGGATTTCGTTGGCGGCAACAGCGTTCGTGGTGACGTGTCTCGCCGCCTTGACGTTCGTGGGCTTGGGGTTCAGGTAAGAGGCGGCGTACCCTGACTCGGACGCCCGCCCTCCTGGGAGAGCGGGGTGCTAATCACCCTCGGCAGCGGGCGCGGTGGGCGGAGACTGCGGGTGATGCGGGCGGCGTCGAGCCGCGATGCCGGTGGGTGATCGCCGGCGGGCGGGACCGGTCAGTCCAGCTGGGTCTTCAGCCTGCGCGCTCTCTCGGTCGCTTGGAGCTTGGAGAGGGCCTTGGCCTCGATCTGGCGGATCCGCTCGCGGGTGACTCCGAACCGCCGGGCCACCTCTTCCAGCGTGCGCGGATGCTCGCCCTTCAAGCCGAACCTCAGTTCGATGACCTTTCGCTCCCGGAAAGGTAGAGCGGCCAAGGCGTCGTTCACGGTATCCTTGTCGAGTTGCGCGGCCACGGCGTCGAAGGAGCGGATCGCCTCTTCGTCCTCGATGAAGTCCCCGAGCTCGGAGTCCTCTTCCTCCCCGATGGGGGTCTCGAGCGAGACGGTGGTCTGGCTGATCTTCAGGATCTCGCGGACCTCGACCACCGACATGCTCATCTCGGCAGCCATCTCGTCGGGTGTGGGCTCGCGACCCCGGTCTTGAAGCAGCTGGCGCTGCACGCGGATCAGCTTGTTGATCTTCTCCACCATGTGCACGGGGATGCGGATGGTGCGGGCCTTGTCGGCGATAGCCCGGGTGATCGCCTGGCGGATCCACCACGTGGCGTAGGTGGAGAACTTGTGCCCCTTGCGATAATCGAACTTCTCCACCGCTCTGATCAGGCCCAGGTTCCCCTCCTGGATCAGATCGAGGAAGCTCATGCCATCGGTGTGGTAGCGCTTGGCGATGGAGACCACCAAGCGCAGGTTCGCCTCGGTGAGCTCGTGTTTGGCCTGGATATCGCCGCGTTCGATGCGCTTGGCGAGCCAGACCTCCTGCTCGGCCGTGAGCAGGGACACACGACCGATCTCCTTGAGATACATGCGCACGGGATCGGTCGTGGACAGATCCGCCTCATGCCCGGGTTCCGGAGCCTTCCAAACAGGGGTGCTGGGTCCGTCGGCGGTCTCGGATTCCGCGTCCGAGTCGCCCTCGCCTTCGTCAGCTACCTCGATGCCGAGCTCGAGGAAACGTGTGTATATGGCCTCGATCTGCTCCGTCGAGAGGTCGACCTCAACAAGGACTTCGGCGACATCTTCAGGCGTCACATAGCCGCGCGTGCGCCCAAGCTCGACGAGATTGTCGACCTCCTCGATGTTGATAGCCCAGCCTTCCAGGGCATCCGCTCCAGTCAAGGTCGTCGCGGCTCAGGTCCTCGGAGGTCCGGTCAACTGCCGCTGGATCCGTTGCCGCAGCACGCGGCGGATGCTCCACTGGTTCCATCGCCGCAGCAGTCGACGGACGTCCCGCCGGATCCGTTGCCGCAGCAGTCGGCGGACGGCCCGCCGGATCCGTTGCTGGCTTCCATCAGCCACTTCGATCCGTAGTCCCGCATGTGGTCGATGAGGGGTATGAGATCGAGACCTCTGGCGGTGAGCGAGTACTCCACCCGCGGTGGCACCTCGGCGTAGCTCTTGCGGGTGATCACACCCGCCTTCTCGAGCGCCTTCAGGCGCTCAGACAGGGTCTTCGGGCTGATGCCCTGCAGCGAGCGCTCGAGAGCACTGAAACGATTGATGCCTTGCGCCAGGTCGCGCAATACAAGCAGAGTCCACTTGCCGGAGATGATGTCGGCGGTCTTCAGCACAGGACAGGTATCCTTGAGGATGACAGGGTGACGCACGATCGTGGACCTTCCTTCTGCTCAGATGTATGTCCGACCCTCGGATACGGGCCGCAGGCGACTATTCAAAAGGACAGTGCAAAGTAGCAGAATTGGGGGTCCTTTTCAACCGCGCGGTCGGCGAGCGGGCAATCCGCAGCCGGGTCGGGACGAGGGCCGGCGAGGGCCGGCGAGGGTCGGGACGAGAGCCGAGGCGCCATGCCGGGGGCTGCTACCCAGCCAGGTGCTTCCTCAGGAGTTCGTTGGTGAGCTTGGGATTGGCCTGACCCTTCGTCTGCTTCATCACTTGCCCCACGAAGAAGCCGAGCACGCGGTCGTGCCCCTGCCGGAACTCCGCAGCCGGGCCTGGATTCGCCGCGACGATGGCCCCGACGAGTGCTTCCAACTCGCCTGCGTCGGAGATCTGGCCCATGCCGCGCTCCGCGACGACGGCTCCCGCGTCCGCGCCCGTCTCCACCATGATCTGGAACACCTCTTTGGCCAGCTTGCCCGAGAGCGTGCCGTCGTTGAGCAGCGCGAGAAGGCCCGCGAGCCTCTCGGGGGTCACGGCGGACTCCGAGACGGGCAGCCCGCCTGCGTTGAGGTAGGCGGAGAGTTCGCCCATCACCCAGTTCGCCGAGAGCTTGCCGTCGCCGGTGAGGGCGGCCACCCGCTCGAAGTAGTCGCCGAGCACACGATTGGCGCAGAGGACGGCGGCGTCGTAGGGGGAGAGACCGTAGGCATCGGCCACGCGTGCCCGCCGCGCGGCGGGCAGCTCGGGCAACGAGGCCCGCACCCGCTCGATCCGATCTTCGTCGAGCACGATGGGAACGAGGTCGGGCTCGGGGAAGTAGCGGTAGTCGTGCGCCTCTTCCTTGCTGCGCAGGGTGGAGACGCGACCGGTCGTCGGGTCGAAATGCACGGTGGCCTGATGGATGGTCTCGCCGTCTTCCAGCGCAGCGACCTGACGCTCGATCTCCGCCTCGAGGCCGCGCTGCAGGAATCGGAAGGAGTTCATGTTCTTGAGTTCCGTCTTGACCCCGAGTGCTTCACCCGGCCGACGTATGGAGACGTTGGCGTCGCACCTCAGCGAGCCTTCTTCCATGTTGACGTCGGAGACGTCGAGATGCTCGATCAGACTCTTGAGTTCCACGAGAAAGGCCCGCGCCTGCTCGGGGGTGCGGATGTCGGGCTCGGTGACGATCTCCACCAAGGGCGTCCCGCCCCGGTTGAAATCGGCGAGGGAGTAGTCGGCTCCCTGGATGCGCCCGGTGGCCCCTCCCGAGTGGACCAGCTTTCCGGCGTCCTCCTCCATGTGCACGCGCGTGATGCCCACGCTGAATCCCGAGCCGTCTTCCAGCTCCGCGTCTAGGTGGCCGACCACCCCCAGGGGCAGATCGAACTGGGAGATCTGGTAGCCCTTGGGCAGGTCGGGATAGAAGTAGTTCTTCCGGTGGAAGATGGTCTCCCTCGTGATGCTGCAATCGAGCGCCAGGGCGATGCGCATGGCGTACTCCACCGCCCGCTCGTTCGTGACGGGGAGGGTGCCGGGGTGACCCAGGCAGATAGGGCACACCTGCGTGTTGGGAGGCTCTCCGAAGGTCACCGGACAGCCGCAGAACATCTTGGTGCGGGTGCTCAGCTGCACGTGGATCTCGAGACCTATGACGATCTCCCATCCCTGGGAGTCCGGCGGCGCCGAGACGGCCCGACCCTGGCCCGCGCTCCGCGAGACGTCTGCGGTCATCGGGTCACCTCCACGGGCGGGGGGCTTGTTCGCACTGCTAGTCGCTGCTCCAAAGCGTACGACGCGTCGAGCAGGCCTTGCTCGCTGAAGTGGGGTCCGATGATCTGCAGCCCCACCGGCAGTCCGCCCGAGTGCCCCGCCGGGATACTGATGCCCGGGAGCCCGGCCAGGTTCACCGGGATGGTGCAGAGGTCCGAGAGGTACATGGAGAGCGGGTCCTCGGTGCGCTCCCCGATCTTGAACGCCACCGTGGGAGAGGTGGGCGAGATGAGGAAGTCCACGTTCTCGAAGGCGCGGCGGAAGTCGTCGATGATCAGCGTGCGCGTGCGTTGCGCCTGACCGTAGTAGGCGTCGTAGTACCCGGCGGAGAGGACGTAGGTGCCGATCATGATGCGCCGCTTTACCTCTTCGCCGAAACCCTCGCTGCGGGTGCGGTTGTACATCTCGAGCAGGTCGTCGGCGTCGGCCGCCCTGCGCCCGTAGCGGGCGCCGTCGAACCGGGCCAGGTTGGAGCTGGCCTCGGCCGGCGCGATGATGTAGTAGGCTGCGAGGCCCTTCTCGACACTGGGGAGACTGACCTCTTCGCATACCCCACCCAGGGCGTGGATGGCAGCAACGGCGTGGTCGAAGACCTCACGCACGCCGGGCTCGCACGACTCGCCCAGATACTCTCCGATGATGCCGAACCGGAGCCCGGCGAGATCGGTGCGATCGGGCAGCGAGATGGGCGCGGGAAGACCCAAGCTCGTAGAGTCCATGGGGTCACGCCCCGCGATCAGGCTGAGGAGGGCGGCAGAGTCGCGCACGTCGCGGGTGAGCGGTCCGATCTGATCGAGTGAGCTGGCGAAGGCGATGAGCCCGTAGCGGCTCACGGCTCCGTAGGTGGGTTTGAGCCCGACCACGCCGCAGAGCGCCGCAGGCTGGCGGATGGAGCCGCCGGTGTCGCTGCCCAGCGTCCAGGGCGCTTCGGCGGCGGCCACGCACGCGGCGGAGCCGCCGCTCGATCCGCCGGGGACGCGTTCGAGATCCCAGGGGTTGCGGGTGACGTGGTAGCCCGAGTTCTCGGTGGAGCTGCCCATGGCGAACTCGTCCATGTTGAGCTTCCCCAGGAATACCAGGCCGGCGGCGCGCAACTTCGCCACCACGGTGGCGTCGTAGGGCGGACGATAGCCCTTCAGGATGCGCGAGGCGCACGTGGTCTCGAGTCCCTTGACGCAGAGCAGGTCCTTGAGCGCGATCGGCACACCCTCCCACGGAAGCCGCTCACCCGCAGGCTTGGCATCCACCGCCGCGGCCTGGGCGAGAGCGCCCTTGCGATCGACCAGCAGAAAGGACCCGACGGCGTCGTCGACACTCTCGATGCGATCGAGGTAGAGCGTCGCCAACTCCGTGGCCGACACTTCACCCGCGGCCAGCAGGTCTCGGCAACCGTTCGCGGTGAGAGGGAGGGCATCCACAGCGGCCACCTAGCCGATCCGTGGGACGACGAACTGCCCCTCTTCGACCAGAGGACCGTTGGCCGTGGCCTCCTTCTGGGAGAGGCACGGCCTCGGCTCGTCGGCGCGGAGCACGTTCTTGACCTCTACGGCATGTGCGGTGGGAGCCAACCCGGTGAGGTCGAGCTCGGCCAGCGTCTGCACGTAGTCGATGATCTGAGAAAGGTCATGCTGGAAGCGCCCGAGTTCCGCCTCGTCGAACGTGAGGCGGGCCAAGCGGGCGATGTGTTCTACTTCTTCTCGACGTATCACGAGGTGGTTCTCCTTTGATGCCGCCGCTCCACGCGCATCCAATCCGGCTGTGCGGCGGCGAGGCCCGACCGACCCTGTCTTGCGGCCCGCTCGATTATATCTCCCCCAGAAAAGGGAGAGGGCGCCTTGGGGAGGGCGCCCTTGAGGAGAAAGGGAGAGCTATGGATGGGATTACTCTCTCTTGCCCCTATATCGGCAGCAGCGCCGAAGACTTTAGCCCTTTTTTCAGATTCTTTTCGAGGGCGGGGTGAACCACGAAAAAGCCCCGCTGAACGCGGGGCTTTGCCGACTTCCCTCTGAACCGTCACACCCCCGAAGAGGTGCGGCGAAAGACCTGCTTACAGAGGAACGACGTTGCTTGCCTGCAGGCCCTTGGCGCCTTGTGTGACCTCGAAGCTCACTCGCTGGCCTTCGGCGAGAGTGCGGAAGCCTTCGACTTTGACCTCGGAGAAGTGTACGAACACGTCCTCTCCGTCGTCACGGGCGATGAAGCCATAGCCCTTTTCGGCGTTGAACCATTTGACTGCGCCTTCTGCCAACCTGTCCTCCGTTCGGTCGCGACCTTCGATGTCGTTGCATCGGGGTCGCACTTGTCATGGGCGCCCTTCCCGAGCGCACCGCTCAAGAGTATAGCAGGCCTCACCGCGGGTCAAGCCGCCACCCGCGCCGGACGCAAGACGCGGGTGCATCACAGCAGCTCTCGCAGGCCCTGCGCCTCCCTATAGTTCTTGAGTCTGTTCAGGGTCTTGGCCTCCACCTGCCGGATGCGCTCGCGTGTCACCCCGAACCGATCGCCGACTTCCTCCAGGGTGCGAGGCTGTTCCCCGCGGAGCCCGAAACGAAGCTCAATGACCTTCCGCTCTCGCACGGACAGGGTGTCGAGTACGCGTAGAAGCTCTTCGCATCGCATCTTGCGCACGACCGCGTCGAGAGGTTCGTCGGCTTCGGTGTCCTCGACGAAGTCACCCAGCTCCGAGTCGTCCTCCTCGCCCAAAGGCGTGGCCAGAGATATGGGCTCTTGCGCGGCCTTCATGATGTCTCGCACGCGGGCGGCCGACACGCCCATCTCGGCGGCAAGTTCCGAGTCGGACGGCTCTCGCCCGTTCCGTTGCAGGAGCATGCGCTGCATGGCCTTGAGCCTGTTGATGGTCTCGACCATGTGCACCGGCACCCGGATGGTGCGGGCCTGGTCGGCTATCGCCCTGGTGATGGCCTGGCGGATCCACCAGGTGGCGTAGGTGGAGAACTTGAAGCCTCTCTCGGGGTCGAACTTCTCGACCGCTCGGATGAGGCCGAGGTTGCCCTCCTGGATGAGGTCGAGGAAGAGCAACCCGCGCCCCACGTAGCGCTTGGCGATGGAGACCACCAAGCGCAGGTTCGCCTCGGTGAGCCGTCGCTTGGCGTCAACATCTCGCGCCTGCACTCGCCTGGCGAGCGAGATCTCCTCGGCGGCGGTGAGCAGATGGACCTTCCCGATCTCCTTCAGGTAGAGCCGGACCGGGTCGCCGGCGGAGTGGTCGATCGACAGATCGAGCTTGGTGAGGAACGCCTCCTCCTCGGAGTAGTCGTCCTCGAGGGGGCTGTGGTGCCCGTTCCCATCGTCGATCACATCGACGCCGGCGTCGGCGAGTCGCGAGTAGAGGCCTTCGACCTCTTCCGGGGAGACCTCGAGGTCATGGAGCGCTTCGTTGATCTCCTCAGGGGTGAGACTCCCGGCACGTCTTCCGCGGGCTACCAGTTCACGCATCGCCCTTTCGCTGAGTTCCGCGACGCCTGTCACGTCTCCTACCCTTCGTCCACATTCGCCAACATGGCGCGCACTTCATGCTGGAGATGTTGTAGTC
Source organism: Thermoleophilia bacterium (assembly GCA_035647995.1). Classification (GTDB taxonomy): domain Bacteria; phylum Actinomycetota; class Thermoleophilia; order RBG-16-64-13; family RBG-16-64-13; genus JAHJSA01. The sequence goes on from DASRMJ010000116.1 coordinate 9,055, forward strand.
GCACAAGCCGAGCCTCGATGTCCGCGCCTCCGCCTTCAGCCTCGAGCCGTCCTCGGAGGTCGCGCAGCGTCCGACCCACGTGCTGCTCTTCGAGTCGCAGGTGTCGCTCGTTGAGGAAGGCCGCTCCGTAGTGTCCCGACTCCGACTCGAGAGCCAGCCGCACGAAGAGCCGGCCGAGATCGGAATCCTGGCGCACCAAGCGCCGTATCGCCTCGCCGGGCTCGCGGTCGAGGAGCGCCTCCTTCAAACCGACGAACGCCTCCCGATGCAGTGGGTCTCCGAAGTACTCCGGAGTGACGGCCTCCAGTATCGGCTCCGCCTCCTCGGGGTTGGACAGCACCGCCAGCAGGAACTCCCGCTCCACGGTGACCTCCGGCGATCGGACCCGGTCCCGATAGGCGGGGACCACGCGGCCCGACCGGCTGCCGGTGCGCGGGCCCCCGGTGGGATCACCCGCCGCGCTCTCCGGCTCGGCGCGCAGCAGAAGGTCGACGTTCTCGGGCGAGAGACGAAGACGATCGGCGACCGTGCGCACCTCCTCCTCGAGCTCCTTCGGTGACGAGGCCCGGGAGAGGATCTCGCGCACCACTTCGAACGCGCGCACGCGGCCTGCCGCGCTGGCGGTGTCGGCGGCGTCAAGAGCGCGGGTCAACTCGAATCTCAGGAACGAGACCCGGTTCGCCAGCAGACGCCTGACCGCCGGCTCCCCCCCTTCGCGGGCGACATCGGCCGGATCCTGGCCTGGGGGCGGCGGCACGACCATCGCGTGGAGAGAGCGGGCGCGGGCCATCTCCCCCGAGCGCAGCACCGCCTCCGTGCCGGCCCGGTCGGCGTCGAACATGAAGTCCACGTTGCGGGTGAAGCGCGAGAGAAGGCCGATCTGATTGTCGGTGAGCGCGGTGCCCATAGAGGCGACCGCGTTCCTCACGTTCGCCTGGGCCAGCGCCAGCACATCCGTGTAGCCCTCCACGATCAGCACGGAGTCCGCGTCGGCGACGGCGCGGCGCGCCTGGTAGAGACCATAGAGCAGGTGTCCCTTGCGATAGACCGGTCCCTCCGGAGAGTTGAGGTACTTCGGGTTCTCTTCACCTAGGGTGCGCCCGCCGAAACCCACCACCCGCCCGCGATGATCCACGAGCGGGAACATGAGCCTGCCGCGGAAGCGGTCGTACACGCGGCCGGGCTGGCGAACGAGCAGCCCCGCCGCCTCGAGTTCGCCCTCGGTGAAACCGTCCTTGAGCACCCGTTCGTAGAGACCGCGCCATCCCATGGGAGCGAGCCCCACGCGGAACTCCTCGCAGATGCCCCTGCCGAGTCCGCGCCCCTCGAGATACGAGCGGGCGGTCTCCCCCTCGCGACTCTCCCAGAGGAAGCGGGAGTAAAACGAGGTGGTGCGTTCGAGCAGGGTGAACAGGTTCTTGTCGCCGGAGTGGTCGCGCTCGGCGCCACCGCGATCGTCGAACTCGATGGGCACGGAGAAGCGCTCGGCCAACTGCTCCACGACCTCGACGAACGAGAGGTTCTCGAGTCTCTGCAGGAAGGTGAAGACGTTGCCGCCCTCGCCGCACCCGAAGCAGTAGTAGAGCCCCTTGTCGGCGCTCACCGAGAAGGAGGGGGTCTTCTCCTGGTGGAAGGGGCACAATCCGGTGTGGGTGGCGCCGCGCTTGCGCAGGCTCGTGTAGCCGGACACCACGTCGACGATGTCCGCCGCCGCAAGAACCGCTTCAACGCTGGCGTCCTTGATAAAGGGGCTCACCGGGCTCCTCCGTGGAACGGTCACGTCGCATTTTTGCGGGAGGGAAAGGGAGCGCGAGTATATCAGAGAGTCCAAGAACGCGGGACGAAGACCTCGAAGTACGCCCGCTGCGCGAAGCGATCGGTCATGCCCGCGACATGGTCGGCGGCCATCCTGACCAGGCGGTCCCGGTCGACGTCGGCGGCGATCGAGTCGGCGGCGGCGTCAAGGTGGTCTTCGGCGGCGATCGGGGCTTCGGCCGCGAGGTGGTCGCCGGCGGACACGCTGGCCGATGCTCCGGGCAGGAGTCCTGGATGGTCGAGGTAGTGCTTGAAGAGGTTCGCCAGAAGGTCGTGGATCGCCACTCCCCCACTCTGCTCCAACGAGCGCGGATACACGTGCTCGAACAGGAACGAGCGCAGGACTTCCATTGACTCGCGTACCTCGGCACTCTGCGTGACGTGGCCGACGCGATCGCTCTCATCGACCATGTCGTGCACGAGTGTGTCGATGCGTTCGGAGCCGGACGCCCCAAGCAGGGCCACGGCATCGCGGGGGAGGTCGGGGGGGGTGATGAGGCCGGCTCGAACCGCGTCGTCGATGTCGTGGTTGATGTAGGCGACTCGATCGCAGATGCGTACGATGCGACCTTCCTGAGTCGCGGGCTCCTGCGAGCCCGTGTGGCACAGGATCCCGTCGCGCACCTCCCAAGTCAGGTTGAGCCCGCGACCTTCGTTCTCAAGCACATCCACGACCCGCAGGCTCTGCTCGTTGTGCCGGAAACCGTCCTGGCCGAGCTCGCGCAGAACGCTGTCGAGCGCCTCCTCACCGGCGTGGCCGAACGGAGTGTGCCCCAGGTCGTGTCCGAGGGCCACGGCCTCCGTGAGATCCTCGTTGAGCCGGATCGCGCGGGCCACCGCCCGCGCGATCCCGGAGACCTCGAGCGCGTGCGTGAGCCGAGTGCGGTAGTGGTCGCCCTCGGGCGAGATGAACACCTGGGTCTTGTGCTTGAGTCGGCGGAAGGCCTTGCAGTGGACGATGCGGTCACGGTCACGCTGGAAGCACGTGCGCAGGGTGCACGGCTCTTCGTCGAGGGCCCGCCCACGAGAACACGAGGCGCGCTGCGCGAGCGGCGAGAGCCCGGCCTCCAGTGCCTCGATGTCGAGCCGCACACGGCCGGGTATCTCGCGTTTGTTCATCTTCGAGGCAGCTACTCCTCGAGCACCGCCTGCGCGGCCGCCAGGCGGGCGATCGGCACCCGGTAGGGGCTGCAGCTGACGTAGTCTAGGCCCACGCGATGGCAGAACTTCACGCTCGAAGGCTCACCGCCGTGCTCACCGCAGATGCCCAGCTTGATGCCGGGCTTCACCCCACGGCTCTTCTCGGCGGCCATGCGCACCAACTCGCCCACGCCGCTCTGGTCGAGCTTCTCGAACGGGTTGTCCTTGAGAAGATCGGTCTGCAGGTAGTGGGTGAGGAACTTGCCCTCGGCGTCGTCGCGCGAGAAGCCCAAGGTGGTCTGGGTGAGGTCGTTGGTGCCGAAGCTGAAGAAGTCGGCGTGGGCGGCGATCTCGTCGGCGGTGACGGCAGCCCGCGGCAACTCGATCATGGTGCCCACCTTGTACTCCACGGAGACGCCGCGCTCGGCCAGCACGGTCGACGCCGTCTCCACGGTGAGTGCGCGCATGACCTCGAGTTCCCTGGCAAAGCCCACCAAGGGGATCATGATCTCCACTATCGGCGCCTGACCCAGATCGGCGGCCACGTCGCAGGCGGCTTCCATGATCGCCCGCACCTGCATGGCGTAGATCTCGGGGAACTGGATGCCGAGGCGGCAGCCGCGCGTGCCGAGCATGGGGTTCATCTCGTGCAGCACCTTGACTTTGGCGGCGACCGCTTCCTTCAACTCTATCTCGGCGGCGGTCGCACCCGTGTGACGCATGCGTTCCAGCTCCACCATGAGACCGGTGTAGTCGGGAAGGAACTCGTGCAGAGGCGGATCAAGCAGGCGGATCGTCACCGGCAGTCCGACCATGGCCCGGAAGATGCCGTCGAAGTCGTCACGCTGGAAGGGCAGAAGATCGGCCAGGTGTACCTCGCGCTCCTCCAGGCTATCGGCCATGATCATGGCCCGGACGTGTGGTAGCCGCTCTTCCTGCATGAACATGTGCTCGGTGCGGCATAGGCCGATGCCCTGCGCGCCGAACTCTCGAGCCCGCACCGCGTCCTCAGGCGTGTCGGCGTTGGTGCGCACCGCGAGGCACCGCACCTCGTCGGCCCAGGCCAAGATGATCTCGAAGTTGCGGTCGATCTGAGGCGGAGTGAGCGGCACCGTGCCGAGCATGATCCGGCCGCTGCCGCCATCCATGGTGATCCAGTCGCCCTCGCAGACCACCGTGTCGCCAACGGTGAAGCGCCGGGCGGCGATGTCGATCTTCAGTTCGGACGCACCCGCGATGCACGGCTTGCCCATGCCCCGCGCCACCACCGCAGCGTGAGACGTCATGCCGCCGTGGCTCGTGATCACTCCCTGGGCCTTGGCCAGCCCGTGGATGTCGTCGGGGTTCGTCTCCCAGCGGACGAGGATGACCGGGTCGCCCCTCTCACCCCGCTCCTCGGCAGTGTCCGCGTCGAACACCACTTGGCCCACCGCAGCGCCCGGCGAAGCATTCAGGCCTTGGGCCAGCACGTTGAACGACGCCGACGGGTCGAGGCGGGGGTGCATGAGTTGGTCGAGCGCTCCCGGGTCGATGCGCGCAAGGGCTATCTCCTTGGTGATCAAGCCCTCGCCGACCATCTCGACGGCTGTGCGCAGAGCCGCGGCTGCGGTGCGCTTGCCGCTACGGGTCTGAAGTATGTAGAGGCGACCGTCCTCGATGGTGAACTCGATGTCCTGCATGTCCTTGTAGCGGGCTTCGAGTGTCTGGCGGATGGCGTAGAGTTGATCGAGGGTCTCTGGCGCCACGTCGCGCATCATCGCGAGCGGATGCGGGTGACGCACACCGGCCACGACGTCTTCTCCTTGGGCGTTCATGAGAAACTCCCCGTAGAACACGTTCTCGCCGGTGGAGGGATCGCGGGTGAAGGCGACGCCTGTCCCCGACGTGTCGCCCTTGTTGCCGAACACCATGGACTGCACGTTCACGGCCGTGCCGAGAGAGTCGGAGATGCCGTTGATCTTGCGATAGACGCGGGCCCGGTGATTGCCCCAGCTGCGGAAGACCGCCTGGATGGCGAGATGAAGCTGCGCACGGGGATCGTCGGGGAAGCCGGACCCCGTATGCTCGTCCAGGATGGCCTTGAAGCGCTCGGTGAGCGCCACGAGATCGTCGGCGTTCAGATCGGTGTCCTGCGCCGCTCTCACTGAGGCTTTCGCCTCGGTGAGAGCGTCCTCGAAGAGTTGCGGGTCGACGCCGAGCACGACATCACCGAACATCTGGATAAAGCGCCGATAGGAGTCGTAGGCGAAGCGCGGGTTGCCGGTGGCGATGGCAAGCCCGGCCGCGGTGGCGTCGTTGAGTCCGAGGTTGAGCACGGTATCCATCATGCCCGGCATGGAGAACACCGCTCCCGACCGCACCGAGACCAACAGCGGGTCGGAGGGATCGCCGAACTGTTTGTCGGTCTGCTCCTCGAGCGCGGCGAGGTGTTGCTCGATCTCCTCTGAGAGGCCGGCCGGGTAGAATCCGTTGGCCTCGTACTCGATACAAGCTTGGGTGGTGACGATGAAACCCGGAGGCACGGGAATGCCGATCCCCGTCATCTCAGCCAGGTTCGCCCCTTTGCCCCCCAGGAGGGACTTCATGTCGGCCCGCCCCTCGGAAAAGTCATAGACGTACTTGGTGACGTTCATGCGGTTGGTTCTCCTTCAGGCCGCTCGGACGGGCGTCACAGGATGAAAAGGCCCCCGTTGGAGGCCCGCACATTGTATATGAGGCGCCGGATCTTGTGAAGCCGAAGGCAAACAGGCGGAGACCCCGACGCTGACCGACGTACAGGGGTGCCGAGAGAGAAGCCGAGAGAGAGGAGGGCCGGATCTTCGGCCTGAGCGTCGGCCGGACGACCGGACAGAGCGCCGGCCGACCGGGTAGCCGGCGCGGCCCGTGCCGGCCGCACCGCGCAGTCAGCGCGGCAAGCGCCCGTCAGAACCGCGCGCTCGGCCTACCCCTGGAGCCGGTCCAGACGGGCTACCCGGCCCACCGAAGCTGCGATCCCCTCCAGGAGACGCAGTCGGTTGAGCCGCACGGCCTCGTCCTCCGCCATCACCAACACAACGTCGAAGAAGCGGTCGAGCGGCGCCCGCAGCGACGCAAGCACGCCGAGGGCGCTGAGATGGTCGCCTGCTGCTGTCAGCTCGACGCACCGCGCGTCGACGTCCACCCACGCCTCGTGCAGTCCACGTTCCGCGTCTTCCACGAACAGATCCGGGTCGACCGCCACCCCCGAGGCTTCGGCCGGTAGCTTGCGGGCAAGGTTCGAGGGGCGGGTGAACGTCACCACCAGATCGTCCCAGCCGTCGGAACCGCGGAAACTCTCGAGAGCCACCGCCCGGCTACGCAGGTCGGCGAAGCCGTCGGATGTGGGGAGCACGGCTTCCACGGCGTCACGAGCGACACCGCTATCTGTGAGGGACTTGGCGAGGCGTTCCTTGATGAAGTCCACCGCGTCGGGCACCACCTGATCGGCGCCGATGATCTGAGGGAAGCGTTCGAGCTGCGCGTAGGCGGTGCGCACCAGCGCCCGCACGTCGTACTCGAAGCCATGCAGGAAGGCGATGGTGACCATACCCATGGCGGCGCGGCGCAGTCCGTAGGGGTCTTTGGATCCCGAGGGGGGCTCACCGCAGGCGAAGGCCCCCACGATGTTGTCGACCTTCTCGGCGGTGGCCAGCAGGGCCCCGGCGACGGTGCGCGGGGCGACTCCCCCGGCGGCGTCCGGCAGGTACTGCTCGCGGATGGCCTGCGCCACCTCACCGGGGAAGCCTTCGATCAGCGCGTAGGTCTCGCCCATCACTCCTTCGAGGTCGGCGAACTCGCGCACCATGACCGACACCTGGTCGGCTTTCGCCAATCGGGCGGCCTCGAGAGCGTGGGTCTTGGAGTCCTCGGGCGCCCCGACCGCTGCGGCCAGCGCGGCGACGAGGGTCACCAGCCGGTCGCACTTGTCGGCCATCGTGCCTATCTTGACGTGGAACACCACACGGTCGAGTTCGCCCGCCATGTGCTCCAACCCCGAGGCGAGGTCCTTGTCGAACGAGAACTCGGCATCTTCTATCCTGCCTTCGAGCACGCGCTCGTTGCCCGCGGTGATCTGCGGAGCGAAGGCCGGATCGCCGTTCGAGACGTAGAGGAAGGTGCAGGCCAACGCCCCCGACGGGTCTATCAACGGGAAGTACCGCTGGTGCGACTGCATGGCGGTGACCAGCACGTCGGCCGGCAGACGCAGGTGCTCGTCGCCGAAGGAGCCCTCGAGCACTGTGGGCCACTCCACCAAGTAGAGCACCTCGTTCATCTTGCCCATCGGATCAGCCCAGGTGAGGCCCCGCTCGCCCGCCAGCCGATCGAGCTCGGAGCGAAGGAAGGCCTCGCGTTCCTCGTGATCGACCATGACGCGCACGGAGCGCAGAGCCTCGACGTATGCCGCAGGGGTCGAGAGTCCGATGGCGCTGCCCAGCCAGCGATGGCCGCACGACGCGCGCCCCGACACAACGCCCGCCACCTCGAAGGGCACGATGTCGTCTCCGAACAGGGCCGCCAAGGACCGCATCGGGCGCGAGAAGCGCAGCTCTCGCGAGCCCCAGCGCATGTTCTTGGGGAAGTACATGTCGCGCACGATCTTCACGCAGATATCCGGGAGAAGGTCGGCCGTGGCGCGACCTTCGGAGCGCGACACGGCGAACACGTAGCCGCGACCGTTCTCCTCGCGCACCTGCAGATCGCCCACCGCCACGCCCTTCGCGCGGGCGAAGCCCTCCGCCGCCTTGGTGGGCGCACCGTCGGGGCCGAACGCCGCTTCGACGGCAGGCCCCCGCTGGACGTTCTCGCGGGGCGTCTGGATCTCGGGCACTGCGGTGATGAGCACGGCTATGCGCCGCGGAGACACCATCACTCGGAGCGAGCCGGTCTCTAGGTCGATGTCGTCGGCGGCGAAGAGGCCGGCGACGCGCTCCGGGAGGAGCCGCAACACGGCGCCGCACGCGGAGGCGGGCAGCTCTTCGGTGCCGATCTCGATGAGGAAGTCTCTTGCCATGTCAGGCCTCCCCACCGTCGCTCGAGACTCCGTCGGCGGCGGTAGGCGAGCCGGCAGGGGCGGCCGCGGGTGCATCGGAGGGGGCGGGCGTAGAGGCCGCAGCGCCGGCGGTGGGTGCGTCGGAGGCGCCCGCCGACTCGGCCGCGGCCGCCCTGCGCTCTTCGAGTTGGGCGACGTAGAGCTCGGCCACGCGGCGGGCGATATTGCGCACGCGGCCTATATAGCCGGTGCGCTCGGTCACGCTGATGGCGCCGCGGGCATCCAGGAGGTTGAACATGTGCGAGCACTTGAGGACGAAGTCGTAGGCAGGCATGACGAGACCCCGAGCCAGGCAGCTCTCGCACTCCTGCTCGTAGTCGGTGAAGTGGCGCTGGAGGATGCCGACGTCGGCCACGTCGAAATTGTAGGCCGACCACTGCGCCTCGTTGACCCGGTGCACGTCGCCGTAGGTGACGCCCGGCACCCACACCAGGTCGAAGGCGCTGTTGACACCTTGAAGGTACATGGCCAGCCGTTCGGTGCCGTAGGTGAGTTCGACGCTGATGGGATCGAGGTCGATGCCGCCCACCTGCTGGAAGTAGGTGAACTGGGTGGCTTCCATGCCGTCGATCCAGACCTCCCAGCCCAACCCCCACGCGCCCAGGGTCGGCGACTCCCAGTCGTCTTCGACGAAGCGCACGTCGTGCTCGGCGAGTTTGACGCCCAGATGCTCGAGCGAGGCCAGATACAGGTCCTGGATGTTGTCGGGAGCCGGCTTGAGCAGCACCTGATACTGGTAGTAGTGCCCTAGGCGATACGGGTTCTCGCCATAGCGTCCGTCGGTGGGTCGGATGGAGGGCTCCACGTAGGCCACGTTCCACGGGTCGGGTCCGAGGGAGCGGAGGAAGGTGGCGGGGTTGAACGTGCCCGCGCCCACCTCTGTGTGGTAGGGCTGCCAGATCACGCATCCGTGGGCCGACCAGAAGCTCTCCAGGCCGAGAAGTACATCTTGAAAGGTGGGTTTATCCATGCTCACAATGACCTCTGGACGCGTTGGCGGTCCCTCTGCCGGGGTGGAGGCGATTGTAGCAGACGGGTCCCAACGGGAGTACGAACGGGAGAACTGGGTAGGTGGGCAGCCGGGGGCGATGTCCAGGCGCATCCATGGGACGGTCGCCCGCTCAGGCACACCACACGCCGGACACGAGCCGGGCGTGGCCAACGGGAGGTATGGGAGGCATGAACTCCATGATGCGCGTGTCGCGGAAGGGTCGTAGGTGACCTGGCGTGGACCCGGTACTCCTGTCACGCATCCAGTTCGCCTTCACCATTGGCTTTCACTTCCTGTTCGTGCCGCTCAGCCTGGGTCTGTCCCTGGCGATCGTCGCCGCCGAACGCCGCTACCGCCGGAGCGGAAGCCCCTCCGATAGAGCTGCTTCCGATTTCTGGATACGGCTCTTCACGTCTACGTTCGCCATCGGCGTGGCCACCGGGATCACCATGGAGTTCTCGTTCGGCACCAACTGGGCGGGCTACTCGCGCTTCGTGGGCGACGTGTTCGGAGCTCCGCTGGCCGCCGAGGCGCTCTTCTCCTTCTTCCTCGAATCGACATTCCTGGGCGTGCTCCTCTTCGGCAGGGGTCGAGTATCGGGACGCTTCTACTACGCCGCCACCTGGCTCGTAGCGCTGGGGGCACATCTCTCCGCCCTGTGGATCGTCATCGCCAACTCCTGGCAGCAGACTCCCGCCGGCTACGAGGTCGTGGGCGGCAGGGCGGTCCTCACCGACTTCTTCGCCGCGATGATGAACCCGTCCACTCTCCCTCGCTTCAGCCACGCCGTCGTGGCCACCTGGGTCGCCGGCGCCTTCTTCGTGGCCGGCGTGTGCGCCTACTACCTTCGCCGCGGGCGACACCGCGAGTTCGCGCTCGCCGCTCTGAAGCCCGCGCTCGCGTTCGCCCTGGTGGCCTCTCTGGCCATGCCGGTGATCGGCCACTGGCACGCGGGCCAGGTGTGGAAGACCCAGCCGGCCAAGCTGGCCGCGTTCGAGGGTCGATACGAATCCGGCCCGAACGCCGGCATGTCGCTCTTCGGATGGGTGGATGAAGACCGGAAACGACTCCGGTTCGCGCTGGTGGCTCCCGACGTCCTCAGCTTCGCGCTCGGCGGCTCCGCCGACACCGTGGTGGCGGGACTCGACTCCTTCCCGGCAGCCGACCGGCCGCCGGTGCAGTTCACCTTCCAGACATACCACCTCATGGTGGCCCTCGGACTCTACTTCATCGCGGTCGCGGCCCTCGGACTCTACCTGGCCCTGCGCGGGCGACTCGAACGCCAACCGTTCTTCCTGCGCGTGCTGGCCTGGTCGATCCCCCTGCCCCTGCTCGCCAACGAGGTGGGCTGGGCAGCCGCGGAGGTGGGCAGGCAGCCGTGGATCGTCTACGGGGAGTTGCGCACGAGCGACGCGGTGTCGGTGGTGGTTCCCGCCTCCCACATCGCTCTCTCCCTCGGTCTGTTCGCGGCGGTGTACGCGTTGCTGTTCGCGGCCTGGCTCCGGGTCGTGGTGGGGATTATCCGACGCGGACCGGCCGTGGTCGAGGAGGCGTGATCTGATGGACCTTCAACTCACCTGGTTCGTGCTGCTGGCCGTGCTGGTGACCGGGTACGTGGTGCTCGATGGGTTCGACCTGGGAGTAGGCATCCTCTACCCGTTCCTCCCCCGCGGCGACGAGGAGCGGACCGCGCTGCGCCACTCCATCGGGCCCTTCTGGGACGGCAACGAGGTGTGGCTGCTCACCGCCGCGGGCGCCCTGTTCGCCGCCTTCCCTCCCGTGTACGCTACGGTGTTCAGCGGCTTCTACCTGCCCCTGATCGCGGCCGTCCTCGGACTCATCTTCCGCGCCGTGTCGATCGAATACCGGTCGCGCGACCCGAAGTGGGGTCGCATGTGGGATCTCGCCTTCTTCGGCGGCAGCCTGGTGCCGCCCGTCGTGTTCGGAGTGGCTGCGGGGAACCTCGTGAGAGGATTGCCGCTGGACGCGACGGGCGACTCCACGGCGTCCCTCGGGTTCTTGTTCAATCCCTTCGCGCTGCTGGTGGGCGGCCTCACCGTGTCGCTGTTCGTGACGCACGGCGCCTCGTGGCTGGTGCTGCGCACGCAGGGGACCCTGCGCGAACGGGCGCGGCGCACGGCTTCCGCGGCGCACTGGGTGACGGCGGCCGCAATCGTGGCCGCGACGGCGGGGGCCGCGATCGCGGCCCCCGAACACGTCGGGCACGTCCTCGCGCACTGGCCCGGATGGGTGGCTGTGGGTGGAGTGATCGCAGGGTTGGTGGCTGCCCGCGTCGGGATGCACCGTGGACGCGCCGGGTGGTCGTTCGCGGGCAGCGCGGTCACGTTGGCGTCACTGGTGGCGGTGTGGGCGGCGGGCTCGTTCCCGGTGATGGTCCCGGGGTGGGCCGGATCGCCGTCGCTGAGCGCGCGCGACTCCTCATCGTCGCACCTGGCCCTGAGCGCGATGCTCGTCATCGCCGCGATCGGAGTGCCGGTGGTCCTGGCGTACACGGCGCTCATTTACCGCACATTCACGCGGAGCAGGGTCGGCGGCGACGGCGCTGACGGAACGGAGGATTCCGCCTACTAGGAGGCTGCTAAGAGGCGAAGCCTTGGCCCCCGGTGCCCGTCAGGGCTCCCGCGGACTCTCGATCACTTCGCGCACCTTCCGTAACAGCTGATCGCGCGTGAAGGGCTTGGCGAGGAATGGAACAGCGCCGCTCTCGATCTCGCCCTTCACCACGTCGTCGGCGGGATAGCCGGACATGAGCAACACCCTGAGACCGGGGCGCCGCTCGCTCAGGCGTCGGTAGAGTTCTTCGCCGCGCAGGCCCGGCATCACCAGGTCGGTGAGCAGGAGGTCCAGCGGACCCGGGTATTCCGTGCCAAGTCGGAAGGCCTCCTCACCATCGGCGGCGCTGAGCACCTCGTAGCCCGCGCGGCGGAGCACGTTCCGTACCAGAGCACGCACTTCTCGGTTATCCTCGGCAAGTAGGATGGTCCCATGGCCCGTAAGAACGCCGTCGCTCTGCTCACGCTCGTCCGGCTCTTCCCCACC
>DASRMJ010000117.1:0-4774 GCA_035647995.1 Thermoleophilia bacterium
GGCGTGACGTAGGGCCGTCCGCCCTGTCTGTGCACGGCCACCCTGGTGGAGAAGACCTCGAGCAGGGTCTCGGGGGTGAGGAGTTGGTCGGGAGTGCCGTGCGCCGCGACCCGTCCTCCCCGGAGGAGCAGGAGTTCGGCGCAGTACTGGGCGGCCATGTTGATGTCGTGCACGACCACGACCACGGTGCGCCCTTCCGCGTTGAGCCGGGCCAACACCTGCATGACCTCCAGCTGGTGGTTGAGGTCGAGGTTGTTGAGGGGTTCGTCGAGGAGCAGGATGGGCGTCTCCTGAGCCAGGGTCTGAGCGATGAGTACGCGCTGGCGCTCGCCGCCGGAGAGCTCCGTGACCGGGCGGTCGGCCAGGTCGGTGATGGAGAGGGCCGCCATCGCGGCTGGGATCGCGGCATCGTCGTGGTCGTCGCTTCCGCCCCAGGCGGCCCGATGCGGATAGCGCCCTAGCGCGACCACTTCCTCCACCGTGAACCTGAAGTCGAGGGTGAATGTCTGCGGAACCACGCCGATCTTCCGGGCCTGTGCGCGGCGATCATACGTCGACACGGGCCTGCCCTCGAGCAGCACCTCGCCGGACGATGGTTCCATGGCCCGCGTCAATGCCCGAAGCAGCGTGGTCTTGCCCGACCCGTTCGGGCCTAGGATGCCGAGGAAGGCCCCGGCCTCCACGCGCAGGTCCACGTCTTCGAGCAGCGTCCGATCGGAGCGGCGCACGCAGAGGCCGCGGGCCTCGAGGGCCGGGGGCTTTCCTTCGGCACGCGTCATGGGCATGGGCGCCTGACAGGCGCCGGGCTGCGGTGGCCGCAGCGGTTGGTGACCACGGGGGCCACCTCAGACCCCCTTGCGGATCCGGAGAAGGTACAAGAAGAAAGGTCCGCCCACGAATGCGGTGATGATCCCCACCGGTATCTCAGCCGGGGACAGGGCCGTGCGGGCGAAGGTGTCCGCCAGAAGGAGGAAGAGGGCGCCGAACATGCCGCACGCCGGCAGGAGGTAGCGATGGTCGGGACCCAGGAGCAGGCGCACCATGTGCGGCACCATGAGGCCGACGAATCCGATCAGGCCGGTGAACGCCACTGCTCCCGCTGTGGTGAGCGACGCGATCACGAGCAGGTTGCGGCGGGTGGCGTGGGCGTTCACGCCGAGCTCTTCGGCTCGGCTCTCTCCCATCAACATCAGGTTCAGACGGGGGGCGTGGGCGAGCATCGCCACCACCCCCACCGCGACGAGGGGGGCTGCCACCTTCACTTTGGTCCAGGACGCGGTGGTAAGGCCGCCCATCAGCCACAGGATGACGGTGCGCAGGTCGTACTGGGTGGCCACCATCAGCAGTGAGAGCACGGCCGTGAAGGTGGAGCCGACAGCGACTCCAGAAAGCAACAGTGACGCGCCCGAGGTCTCTCCGGCGAAGGTGGCGAGCTTGTACACGAGGAAGGCCGCCGTGATGGCTCCGACGAACGCCAGCGCCGGCAGGCCGAACACTCCGAACACGGCCAACGGTTTCCACAGTATGGCGATGGTGGCGCCGACGGCCGCGCCGGCCGACACTCCGAGGAGGTAGGGCTCGGCGAGGGGGTTGCGGAAGACCCCTTGGAACGTGGCTCCCGCCGTGGAGAGAGCCACGCCCGCGATCAGGGCCATGATGATCCTGGGCAACCGCAGATCGAGAAGCAGACCGGGCGCCCACGCCGGATAGCCGGCGGAGTCGACGCTTCCGGGGGCCACCAGGCTGAGCAGGGCTCGAACCACCTGGGGCGGGCTGAGATTCGCGGCTCCGACGGCGGTGGCCAGCAGCAGCGCTGCAAACAGCGCTGCTGCCAGACCGGCCATCAGGAGCCGATACCGGCTCCGCCGAGAGGCACGAGCAGTCAACGGCCCGCCTCCGAGGTCAACGCGCTGGCTAGAACGCGTCCGGATGCAGTGCTTTCGCGAGCACCGTCAGACCCTCCGTCACCCGGGGGCCCGGTCGGGTCACGGTGATGTCATCGACGAGATACACGCGTCCTTCCTTCACGGCGCGCAAGGCCGCAAAACGCGGGTCGGCGGCGAAGGCGTCGATGGTCGAGAACACCGTCATCGGCAGGATCACCGCGTCGGGATCCGCAGCCACCAGTTCTTCAGGGGTGTACTGGAAGTAGGGGCTGGGGCCATTGGCCGCAACGTTGGTGGCGCCGGCGAGCGTGATGAGTTCATCCACGAACGAGCCCGGTCCCACGGTCCAGAGTGTGTCGTCCAGCGCGTAGAACACCTTGGGGCTCTCGCCCGTCTCGGCCGCCGTGTTGGCGATCCCTTCGAGTTCCACCCGCACCGTGGCGATGAGGTCCTCGGCCGCCTTGGGTTCTCCGATGGCGTTGCCCACGATGGTCATGTCGGTGTAGATGCCGTCGATCGAGGCGGCGTTCAGGATCAGCACGGGGATACCCGCATCCACCAGCGGTTGCAGGGCTTCCTCGTTCCCAGAGTAGCCCACCACGAGATCGGGCTCGAGCGCGATGATCGCTTCGGTGTTGGGGCTGAAATCGCCGATCTTCTCGATGTCGGCCACCTCGGGCGGATAATCGTCGAGACTGGTGACGCCCACGACGCGGTCGCCGGCGCCCAACGCGAAAAGGATCTCGGTGTTGGCGGGCGCCGTCGAGACGATGCGCTCGGGACGGGCGGTCACCGTGACCTCGACGCCGTTGTCGTCGGTGACGGTCACCGGGAAGGCGGCCTGGTCTTCGGCGGGGGTGGTGGTGGCCGTAGCCTCGGTCGTCGGAGTCGCCTCCGACGTGGTGGTGGTGGCTCCGCTCGAACAACCACTGAGGGCCAGAACGGCCCAGGTGACGCTCAGCAACGCCACGAAGAGGGCGAGTGCGCGTCGGCGCATGGGTGATCCAAGGGTGGTTTGGTCGTGCATTGGTCGTGCTCCTTCCGGTTCGACTTGACCTATCGGGGCAAGATGGCGGAGAGCGTGACATGCTCCCCGACTGGGACGAGCCCAGCCGAACCGGGACGGCGCCGCGCGTGAAGCGCAACGGAGACTGCCCTCTCCACGGAGAGCTGCTCCTCCTTCGGCAGGTGTTCTGGCTCCCGGTGTGGGTGTCTGCACGACACTTCACACACGGTAACAGTGGCGGGACCGCACCGGTTTCTCACCGGTTTCCCCTTTGGCCTTTGCAGGCCGCGCCGAAGGGTTCCATCTGACCTTGGGATCGACTATACCACCGTTGCCGCGAGAAGGCGGCGACGGGGGCCGGGTTCGGCGGGCGCTCGATCGTCTGGTATCCTGTCCGGTCGGATTGACCACGGGGCTCAGACACGAGGAAGGAGGTGCGCGATGGGGATTGGATGGCTCAGTGTCATCGTCTTCCCTCTCTTGGCCGTCTTCTTCGGGTTCGCGCTCCTCGCCGCTCTCGAGCGGAGCTGGCGTCTGGCTGCTCTCTCGTTCGTCAGTATGACCGCCGCCTTGGCGGCAGTTCTCTTGACCGGGCATACGCTGCTGCCTCCGAGGTAGCGGCGGCGCGGTCGCCGGCGGCCCGCACGTGCGCGGCCCCACGCGCCGACTGGTGACGCGCCGGGTGAGCCGGCAGGCCGCGCTCCCGCGGCCCCACGCGCAGGCGGCCTGAGGCCGCGGTCGCGGTGAACGGTCTGCTACGATGATGGGGATTCTGATCAGGTGGGCCACCGCGTGCGATGCAGCGCCGGCGGCCATTCGATACGACGAGAACGTCGGCGGTGAGGCCGGCGGCTGCGAGGAGGACCCGTGGCGCACAAGCGCAAGGAACCCGAGCACAAGGAACCCGAGCAAGAACCCGTCTCCGCCGCCGGCGACCTCTGTGCTTCGGAGTCGAGCGTCACTGCCGGCCTCACCTACGCGGCCGCGGGGGTGGACATCGATGCCGGCGACGAGGCCGTTCGCCGCATCAAGGGGCTCGCGGAATCCACCTACATCCCCGGGGTGCTGGGCAGTCTCGGCGGCTTCTCGGGTCTGTATGAGATGCCCCCGGGCATGAAGCAGCCGGTGCTGGTCACCGCCACCGATGGCGTGGGCACCAAGCTCTTGGTGGCGCAGGAGATGGGCAAGCTCAACACCGTGGGCATCGATCTGGTGGCCATGTCGGTGAACGACGTGCTCACCGTGGGCGCGAGCCCCATCTTGTTCCTCGACTACATCGCAACCGGCAAGCTCGATCCGATCGAGATCGAGAGTGTGGTCGAAGGCGTCGCCCACGGTTGCCGTGAAGCGGGGTGCGCTCTCATCGGGGGGGAGACCGCCGAGATGCCCGGTCTCTACGCGCCCAAGGAGTTCGACCTTGCCGGCTTCTGCGTGGGCTTGGCCGAGAAGGAGAACCTGGTCGACGGCTCCAAGATCGCGGAAGGTGACATCGTCATCGGCCTTGCTTCCAGCGGATTGCACTCCAACGGCTTCTCCTTGGTCCGTCGCGTGCTCGAGGCCAACCAGTGCGGCCTCGCCGACAAGTTCCCGCACTTCGGTGAGACGATAGCCTACATGCTTCTTCATCCCACGCGCATCTACGTGAACGCGGTGTGGTCGCTGCTGGAGAAGGGCGTGCCGATCCGCGGTATGGCCCACATCACGGGCGGCGGCATCGGGGGCAACCTGTCCAGGGTGGTTCCCGAGGGCCTCTGCGCCGCCCTGCATTTCGACAACTGGAAGATCCCCAAGGTCTTTCGTGCGATACAGCATCTCGGCGGCATCGACGAGGTCGAGATGTTCCGCACTTTCAACATGGGTATCGGGTATGTGATCGTGGTCC
>DASRMJ010000118.1:0-7433 GCA_035647995.1 Thermoleophilia bacterium
CCGAGAGCCCGTCCAGCGTCCAGTCTCCCGCGAGAGGGAGCGCCAGTGGGTACGGGTCGTGGTCCTCGGCCGCGTAGGTCACGTCTTCCCCGCGCCCCTCGTGCCCGCCGCCGCGCAGCACGACGGTCGTGGTCACGCGCAGGAACCCACTGGACACGTCCAGCTCGGCGCGTTCCGTCTCGTAGCCTTCGACTACGAGCCCGAGCCCCGCGAGCCTCGCGTAGCTGTCGCCGAACTCCTTGCGTTGTGAACTATCCATGGGCAGACCCTACCCAGCGACCACGGCGCTCAAGCCGTCAGGCCGCCCACTCCTCACACACGACTTCAGCCTGCGCCAGCACGAACTGTGATGCGTGCTCCTGCTTGTCGGGAGGGTAGCCGTACTTGCGCAGCAAGCGCTTGACCGCGACGCGCGTGGCGTGCGGCTACGCCTCTTTCAAGCCGGGCACCAACCTCTCGTAGAAGTCCAAGGAATCCGGATTCGCCAGGGCGTCTCGGTTGGTGACCGGCCGGCCATGGACCAGGTTGGTGACCGCGGTCTCAACCTTCTTCATGTTGAGCGTGTACGGGATGTCGGGCACCGCGATGACCTTTGCCGGCACGTGCCGCGGCGAGGCGTTCTCGCGGAGCGTCCGAGCGATCTTCTTGACGAGGTCGTCGGTCAACTCCCCGCCATCGACGAGCTTCACGAAGAGGACGATGCGCTGGTCGCCCTCCCAATCTTGACCGATGGCCAGGCTGTCGGCGATCTCGGGGAGCTTCTCCACCTGGTTGTAGATCTCGGCCGTGCCGATGCGGACCCCCGAGGGCTTGAGCACCGCGTCCGAGCGCCCGAGGAAGGTGATGCCACCGGTGGTGGCGTCGAACATGACGTAGTCTCCGTGCCACCACACGCCCGGGTAGACGTCGAAGTAGGCGGCGTGGTAGCGCTTATTGCCGGGATCGTTCCAGAAATAGAGCGGCATCGGCGGGGCGGGAGCCTCACACACCAGTTCGCCCACCTGGTCGCGCAGCGGCTTGCCTGCCTCGTCGTAGCACTCGATCTTCATCCCCAGGCCCGGAGCCTGCAGTTGGCCGGCGTACACCGGCAGCGTGGGACTCCCGATGGCAAAGCACCCGTTGATGTCGGTGCCCCCAGAGAGTGAGTTGAAATGCAGATCGGCCTTGATGGCGTCGTAGACGTAGGCGAAGCCATCCGGCGAGAGCGCCGAGCCGGTCTGGCAGATCTCACGCAGGGCCGAAAGCTCGTAGTCCTCTTTGGGCACCATGCCTTGAGCCTTCAAGAGGCTCAGGTAGCTCGCGCTGGTGCCGAAGACTGTCACCTTGAGATCCGCGATCAGGCGCCAAAGCGCGCCCAGGTCGGGGTAGGCGGGGTTGCCGTCGAAGAGGACCACGGTGGCCCCCGTCCCCAGGGCCGACATCAGCCAGTTCCACATCATCCAGCTGGCCGTGGTGACGTAGAAGATGGTGTCGTCGCGCCTGAGATCGGCGTGCAAGACCAGCTCCTTCAGCTGGTTGATGAGGATCCCGCCGCCACTCTGCACGAGGCATTTGGGCTTGCCCGTGGTGCCCGAGGAGAACATGACCACTGCCGGGTGGTCGAAGGGCGCCTGCTCGAAGAAAAGCTCTTCGCCGGCCTGATCGGCGATGAACTCGTCCCAGCGGAGAGCGCCCCGGATGGAAGACAGGTCGGCGGCCGGGTCGCCCGCGTAGTGAGCCACCACCACCCGCTCGATGCTGGGGATGCTGCGGGTGACCGCGGCGGCGTTAGAGATGCAGTCGAACACCCGGTTCTTGTAGCGATAGCCGTCGACGGCGAACAGCACCTTCGGCTCGATCTGGCTCAGCCGATCCGCGGCCGCCTCCGGGCCGATGTCGGTGGCGCAACTAGACCACACGGCACCCACGGCCGTAGCGGCGAGCATCGCCACCGCTGTCTCTATGAGGTTCGGCAGGTAGCCCGCCACGCGGTCGCCCGGCTTGACGCCCGCCGCCCTAAGGGCGCCGGCCACCCGAGCCACGGTCTGGTAGAGCTCGGCGTAGGTCACGCGTACCGGCGCAGCGGTCTCTCCCACGAAGATGAAGGCCACCCGATCGTCGCGATAGCGCAGAAGGTTCTCGGCGAAGTTGAGCCGCGCGCCGAGGAACCAGTTCGCTCCCGGGAACCGGGCCAGGTCGTCGATCACCGCTGTGTAGGGCGTAGAGGCCTGGATACCGAGGAAGTCCCACGCCGCCGCCCAGAAACCGGGGATGTCGTCGACCGACCAGCGGTGGAGCGCCGCGTACGATTCGAACGTCCGGCCACACCTCTTGCCGGCAAACGTGGCGAAGCGCGTCATATTCGCGTCGGCGACGCGTTCCGCCAACGGTTCCCACAGCAGTGTAGCCACAGCGCTCTCCTCCTCGTTCCCACGGATGCGCCGCCGGGCGCGGCCGCTCGTCTATCGCACCCGGACTACTGTCCCTTGAACGATGCCTTTCGCTTGGCCACGAACGCGCCCATGCCTTCGCTCTGGTCTTCGGTGGCGAAGAGGACCGCGAACATCGAGGCCTCGTAGCGCAGGCCGTCCTCCTTGGCCATGTCGAGGCCATTGGCGATGGAGTCTTTGGCGTGACTGACCGCGACAAGGCCGTTCTTGGCGATGGCCGCCGCCGTCTCCTTGGTCTTCGCTAGCAGATCCTCGGGTGGGAACACTTCGTTGACGATCCCCCAGGCGCAGGCCTTGTGGGCATCAATCATCTTGCCGGTCAAGATCAACTCGTTAGCCTTGTTGCGGCCGATGAGCCGCGGCAGGTTCTGGGTTCCGCCAAAGCCGGGCATGATGCCCAATGTGACTTCCGTGAGCCCCAGTTTCGCCGTTTCGGAGGCGTAGATGAAGTCGCAGGCGAGCGCCAGTTCCAGCCCGCCCCCGAGAGCGTAGCCGTTCACCGCGGCGATCACCGGCTTCTTCATGTTCTGGATGAAGAGCATGACCCGCTGCCCTCTGCGGGCGAAGGCGTGTCCCTGGACGGAGTCCATCGACTCCACCTCCTTGATGTCGGCCCCGGCCACGAAGGACTTCTCGCCGGCCCCGGTGATGATCACCACCTTGACGGCCGCCTCGAGCTCCAGCTCGAAGAGGGCGTACTCCAACTCCCTCACGACGTCGCGGTTGAGCGCGTTGAGGCTCTGGGGACGGTCGATGGTCACGGTAGCGATCCCGTCTGCCGTCTCGACCTTCAGGTTCTGGAATTCCACTGTGTGCCTCCAAGGTCTTGCCACAGACATGCTTGTGGCGGGCTTCAATACGTGAAGAAACCTCTCCCGGTCTTCCTCCCCAGGTACCCCGCGTTGACCGTCTTGACGAGGAGCGGACAGGGGCGGTATTTCGGGTCCTTGAAGCCGTCATAGAGGACGTTGGCGATGGCCAGCACTGTGTCGAGACCGATGAAGTCGGCGAGAGCCAAGGGCCCCATCGGCTGGTTGAGGCCGAGCTTCATCCCTTTGTCGATGTCCTCTGCCGTGGCGATGCCCTCATACAGAGCGAAGACCGCCTCGTTGAGCATGGGGATGAGCACCCGGTTGATGATGAAGCCGGGGTAGTCCTGGGAGACGGCCATCTCCTTGCCCAGCTTGACCACCATGTCGGCGGTGACCTCGAAGGTCTCGTCGCTGGTAGCGTGTCCCCTGATCACCTCGACGAGCTTCATGACCGGGACCGGGTTCATGAAGTGCATGCCGATCACTTTCTCCGGACGTCCGGTGACGGCCGCGATCTTGGTGATCGGAATGGAGGAGGTGTTGGAGGCGAGGATCGCTCCCTCTTTGACCGTCGCGTCGAGATTGCGGAAGATGTCCAGCTTGAGGGGCTCATGCTCGGTGACCGCCTCAACGGCGAAGTCCGATTGGGCCAGATCGGCCATGTCTTGGGTCACCTTGAGCCGCCCCATCGTCTCGGCGACGGTAGTTTCGGGGATGGCTCCCTTCTTCGCTTGCCGCTCCAGGTTCTGTCGTATGGTGACGAGCGCCTTCTCAAGCTGCTCCGGCACGATGTCGTACATCACCACTTCGTAGCCTTCTTGGGCGAACACGTGGGCGATGCCGTTCCCCATCTGCCCGGCGCCGAGCACGCCGATTCTCTCGATCATCCTAGGTTCCTCCTCGTACACAGTAGCCACGAACGGTGTCTCACACTCGTTCGAAGATGGCCGCGAACGCCTCACCCCCGCCGATGCAGAGGACGGCCAGGCCGTAGCGGCACTGCCGTCTCTGCAGCTCCCGGACGACCGTCGCCGGCAGCCTCCCGCCGCTGGCGCCGATGGGGTGGCCGAGGGCGCAGGCGCCGCCGTTGACATTGACCTTGTCGATGTCGAGGCCGAGGGACTTGATCGCGATCATCGCCACCACAGCGAAGGCCTCGTTGATCTCGAAGAGGTCGATATCGCCGATGGACAACCCCGCCTGCGCGCAGGCCTTCTCGATGGCGCCGACCGGCGCCTCGGGGAAGTGGTCGGGATGGAGACTCTCCGTGGCCGCCGCGACCAACCGGGCCTTGGGGGTCAAGCCGAACTTCTTGAGCCCCGCTTCGTCAGTGAGAAGCGCCACGGCGGCCCCGTCGCTGATGGGGGAGGCGTTGCCGGCCGTGATCGTGCCGTCTTTCTTGAACGCCGGACGCAGCTGCGTGAGCTTCGCGAGATCGATCTTGAACGGCCCCTCGTCGGTGTCGACCGTCACATCGCCTTTCTTCCCTGTCTTGACGAACGGGACGATCTCATCCCGAAAGACGCCCTCCGTCACCGCTGCCTGAGCCAGGCGGTAGGAGCGAAGGGCGAATTCGTCCTGCGCTTCGCGCGAGAAGCCGTTTCGCGTGGCGCTATCGTCGGCGATGACCCCCATGTGCTGGCCGGAATAGGGATCCTGTAAGCCGTCGCAGATCATGAGGTCGACGATCTCGCCGTTCCCCATCCGATAGCCGGTGCGAGCCTTCTTCAGGATGTAGGGGGCCAGCGACATGCTCTCCATTCCCCCGGCGATGACGACCTCCGAATGCCCCAGCTGGAGAGCGTCGGCACCGAGCTGGATCGCCTTCAGACCACTACCGCACACCTTGTTGACGGTGAGGGCGGCAGCCTTGTCGGGGATACCCGCAGCCCGCATCGCCTGCCGCGCCGGCGCCTGCCCGCAGCCGCCCGCCAACACGTTGCCGACGATCACTTCGTCGACCGCTTCTGGGGCGAGGTCGACCTTCTCCAGCAGTGCCTTCATCACCGCTCCCGCAAGCTGCGGCGCGGGAACATCCGCCAGCGATCCTCCGAACGAACCGAACGGAGTTCTCAGGGCGTCCACCACGTACACGTCTTTCATGTTCTCCCCTCCATCAGAGGTGCGAGTTTTCCCTTGAATATAGCTTCAGGCTGCGAGGGAACACAACCTGTCGCATGTGTGGACGGTGGCGCATACGGACCCCGACCGTATAGTCTTCGTCCACCGACCCGCGACCGGGACTTGGCGCGATGTGTCGGCGACGCTCCAAGAGCCTCCGGGCGCCGGAATCCGTCGTCGACATCGTCAAGCAGCTCTGGAGCAGAGCCGTTGCCCCGGAGGCGAGTCGCCCGAAAACCGCGGAGTCGGCGCCGACAGGAGACGAGACGCCCGCAGACGGTCGATGCCGGTCGGGGATCGAGGAATCATGACTGACGTCACCAAGGCTTTGAAGCAGCAGGCTCACTCGCTGGGGGCCGACCTGGTGGGGGTGGCCGGGCTCGGTTGGCAGGGCAAGAGCCTCCTCATCGTGACCCGTCGCAGACCACGGCCGGATGTCTCCGTGGTCGCCATCAAGCGAGTTCACCAAACGAGGGCGAGGATGCTCTCGAGAGCAGAACTGGCCCTGTCACCGGAGGTAAACGATGTTTCTCGAACTGACCGCAGAGCAGCGACTGATCCAGGACACAGCCCGCGAGTTCGCCAAGGCGGAGCTGGACCCGATCGCGGCCACGCTCGACCAGGAGGGGGATCCCCCCGCCTTCTTGGCCAATCTGCGGAAGCTGGCCGAGCTCGGTTTCATGGGTCTGAACGTCAAGGACGAGTATGGCGGCGCTGAGGCGGGTGTGGTGGCCTTCAGCGTGGCCATCACCGAGATCGCTCGCGCCTGCGCCTCGACGGCCGTGACCCTGTCTGTGAACAACATGGTCTGCGAGGTGATCCAGGCGGCCGGCTCAGAGGCTCAGAAGAAGGCGTACATCCCCAAGATCTGCTCCGGTGAGTTCTCTGCGGGAGCTTTCGCTCTCACCGAGACCGGCGCCGGCTCGGATCCGTCCGGAGTGGCGACTCAGGCGGTCCTCGACGGTGATCAGTGGGTGCTGAACGGTTCCAAGATCTTCATCACCAGCGCCCCATATGCAGGCGTCTTCATGGTCTGGGCAGTGACCGACCGGTCGGTGCCCAAGGGGAAGGGTATCAGCTGCTTCCTCGTCGAGGGCGGCACGCCGGGACTGGTCATCGGCAAGGAGGAACACAAGACCGGGCAGCACGCGTCGGCCACCAATGAGCTCCTGTTCGAGGACTGCCGTATCCCGAAAGACGCCCTGATGGGGAAGCTCAACGACGGCTTCCGCATCGCGGTGGGGGAACTGGCCGGCGGTCGCATCGGCATCGGCTCTCTCGGCCTCGGCGTGGGGCTGGCGGCGATCGACTATGCGACCCAGTATTCGACCGAGCGTACTCAGTTCGGCCAGAAGATCTCCAACTTCCAGGCGATCCAGTGGATGATCGCGGACACGTACACCGAGCTGGAGGCGGCGCGTCTCCTGTTGATGAACGCCGCCTTCAAGAAGGAGCAGGGCAAGCCGTTCGCCAAGGAAGCCTCCATGGCGAAGATGTACGCCACCGAGGCGGCGAATCGCGCCTGCTACAAGGCGGTGCAGATGCTCGGCGGGTATGGCTACACGGTCGATTTCCCGGTCGAGCGTTACGCACGCGATGCGCGGATCACAGCCATCTACGAAGGGACCAACGAGATCCAGCGGACGATCATCTCCCGCGAGATCTTGCGGAGCATCGTCTGATCAGGGAGCGTGCCGTTCAGAGGCGGCATCGGCCTCACCGATCAGCAGGCCATCGACGCCTGGGTTGCCGAGCTCAACGCACGGCCGCGACACGAGCGCGACGCGCTCATGGGCGCATCCCCCTTCCCCGACGACTCCGATCCTGCAACCTGAGCGGTAGGTGTGACCGCATCCCGCAGCAGGCCTGCACCGCTCACAAGGCCCACGGACGAGCTGGTACCATACCGCCATGAAGGTCGTCGTCTTCGGAGCCACCGGTCGTACCGGGAGACTGCTCGTGGAGGGCGCGCTGGCCCGCGGTCACGACGTGACCGCGTTCGTGCGCGCCCCAAACAAGCTCGGCGCCCTGCGAGACCGCGTCCGGGTCGTGCAGGGCGCCGAGCTTGTTT
>DASRMJ010000119.1:0-2900 GCA_035647995.1 Thermoleophilia bacterium
CCAGCAGGATGGTGCACTCCCGCCCGAGTTCCGGCATGTCGGATCGCGCGAGCCCAAACACCGTTTCGTCGTCCACGGCGGCGTAGTCGTGCGCAAGTACGTTGCGAAAGCCGACGATCACATTGCGTGCGCGCACGGTACTGAGTGAAATTACTCAACATGATGAGTGAATCGTACAGCAGGCGCTGGTTGATTTCGATCGCCCTCGCCCTCGCGCTCCACTGCCGAGCGTACGGCGCACGCCACACTCATCGTGCTGTCCGAGCGGCGCAGTTTCCACTACTATGGCCGCATCAGGGCATCTTCTCGCGGTCGACCCGGGGCTGGAAGGGACGATGATGCGACACACATTCACGGAGCTCGTCGATGTCACGGCGCTGCAAGGCCTCACCGACGCACTCCATAGAGCCACGGGCATTCCCTCCGCAGTGATCACCACCGAAGGCGAAGTCCTCACCGCGTCGGGCTGGCAGAGGATCTGCACCGACTTCCATCGCACGCACCCGGATATCGAGAAGGAGTGCATCCAGAGTGATACCGCCATCCGCGCGAGTCTTGCGGCCGGTGACGCCTTCGCCGTCTATACGTGCCCCCGCAGTCTGACCGACGCCTCGATGCCCGTGATCATCGAAGGCGAGCACCTGGCGAACGTGTTCATGGGGCAGTTGTTCACCGAAGCGCCCGATGAGAGCACCGAACGGTTCTTCCGGGAGCAGTCCCGGCGCTTCGGCCTCGACGAGGGCGACTACCTCGAAGCCTTCCGCGAGATACCCGTGTTTTCCGAGGAGCGGTTCCGCCTGGCTCTCTCGTTCCTCGCCGAGCTTGCGCGCTCGGTTGCTTCTTCGGGACTCAGTAGACTTCGAGAGTTGGAGACGACCGCCAGACTCGATGCGGAGCGGAGCAAGTACCGCATCGTGGCCGACAACACCTACGACTGGGAGTTCTGGCTTAGCTCGGAGGGTCGCTTCAGCTACGTGTCACCATCGTGCGAACGGGTATCGGGGCACACCCCGCAGGAGTTCGAAGAGGACCCCGAGCTCATGGCGCGGATCATCCACCCCGACGATCGGGACCTGTTCCTCGCCCACATGCGCTCTGCGCTTGGTGGGCACACTGCGCAGGAACTCACTTTTCGCATCATCCGAGCGGACGGAGGGGTGCGCTTCTTAGAGCACATCTGCGTTCCTGTCTCAGCTGAAGACGGCACCTTTCTCGGCCTCCGAGGGAGCAACCGCGACATCACCGCCCGCAAGCAGGCCGAAGAGGCGCTGCACGCGAGCGAAGAGCGGTATCGGACTATCCTAGACCTGTCGCCGATCCCATGGGCCATGAACGACGATGACGGTAACATCACCTTCCTGAACGAAGCGTTCGTCGACACTTTCGGGTACACGCTGGAGGAGATTCCCACTCTGGCGGACTGGTGGCCCAGGGCCTATCCCGACCCGGAGTATCGTCAGTGGGTGTCGTCCACGTGGAAGCATCGGCTGGACCAGGCGAACCTCGAGGGGACTCCGTTCGATCCGATGGAGTTGCGGGTCAACTGCAAGGACGGCGCGGTGCTGACCGTGTTGGCCAGCGCCGCTCTGTTCTCCGAATCGCCCGGACGGGAGCACTTGGTCATCCTCTACGACATCACCGAGCGCAAGCAGGCCGAGGAGGCGCTGCGGGAGAGTGAGGAGAGGTATCGTCGGCTGTTCGAGCTCGAATCCGACGCCATCGTATTGGTGGACAACGGGTCCGGGCAGGTGCTCGAGGTCAACGAGGCGGCGAGCGTCCTCTACGGCTACAGTCGTGAGGAGTGGCTCTCCATGAACCACACCGACGTCTCGGCGGAACCGGACTCGACGAGGCGGGCCGCCGTCGAGGGCGAGAGACTGATCCCGATTCGCTGGCACCGGAAGAGGGACGGCACGGTCTTCCCGGTGGAGATCACGGCCGGCCACTTCGAATGGAAGGGGCGGTCGGTTCACGTGGCGGCCATCCGCGACATCACCGAGCGCACGCAGGCCGAGGAGGAGCATCTGCGGCTGGAGCGCCAACTCCAACACAGCCAGAAGCTAGAGAGCCTGGGGGTGCTCGCGGGGGGTATCGCGCATGATTTCAACAACATCCTGCTGAGCGTTCTCGGGAACGCCGACCTGGCTCTCGATGAACTCTCTCCGTCCGCGCCGGCTCGGGAGAACCTGCTCGCGATCACAGCCGCCTCCCGCCGTGCCGCCGACCTCTGCCGCCAGATGCTCGCCTACTCCGGTCGGGGGCACTTCGTCATCGAACCCATCGACTTGGACGCGCTCATTCGCGACCTGCTCGGCCTTCTCGAGAGCACCATATCCAAGAAGGCGCGGCTCGACCTCTCCCTGGAGCAGGGCCTGCCTCGTATGCGCGGGGACGCGAGCCAACTCTCCCAGGTGGTCATGAATCTGGTGATCAACGCTTCCGAAGCCATCGGGGACAACGACGGCGTCATCACGATATCCACCGGGGTGCGGGAGTGCCCTCGCGAGCACCTATGCGCGATCTACTCGGACAAGGACCTGCCTTCCGGGCTGTATCTCACCCTCGAGGTATCCGACACCGGGTCGGGCATGGATGCGGAGACCAGGGACAGACTCTTCGAGCCCTTCTACACCACCAAGTTCACCGGCCGAGGCCTCGGTCTTGCTGCGGTGCAAGGCATAGTGCGCGGCCACGGGGGCGCACTCGAACTCGAGAGCACCCCGGGCCGAGGCACCACTTTCACCGTCTACCTCCCTATCGCCGACACCGAAGTGGGCACGCCGGTCTCGGCGAGCGTCGAAACGACGGCCGACTGGCAGGGCCGAGGCATCGTGCTCTTGGTCGATGACGAGGAGACCGTCCGCTCGGTGGGAAGACGCATGCTCGAGCGCTTGGGCTTC
>DASRMJ010000120.1:0-2287 GCA_035647995.1 Thermoleophilia bacterium
AATGGGACCGGTCGCACGGTCCTCGTTCACCCGACTCGGCGAGAGCGGGGGACGACCGTCAACGGTACTCGATCATCGGCGCCCCATGAAACGGTACTCGATCATCGGCTGCGCCGCATGAAACCCGTCACGATGCTCACAACGAGCAGAATGAGGGCGATGATGAGCACCCACCGCAGTGCTTCCACGAACAGACCGACTCCACCCAAGACTAACGCCAAAACAATCAACACGACCACGAGTCCCATAGCGATCTCCTTTTTTCTCTAGTATCTCCTTGATGGCGTCCCAGGAGATGGTGTAAGAACCATCGTGGTTCTCGAAGGTCTCCAGCATAGGGTCAGTGGACCGGAATGGCAACAGGATGAAGGAGTGGGCGAGCGCTTGCCTGATCGTCGCCCGCGTAGATTTGGGCGAGGGACGTCTGGCTCATGTACCGGCGGCTGACGGCCCACTCGTCGTTTTGTTCCAGGAGGAGGGCACCGACGAGGCGCAGCAGACTGCGTTAGGGAAGATCCCCACCACCTTGGTGCGCCGGGCGATCTCCTCGTTCAGGCGCTCGAGCGGGTTGGTCGAGCCCAGCTTGCGCCAGCGCTCCCGGGGGAAGTCCATGTGGGCGAGGATCTCGTCTTCAGCCGCAAGCAGGCACGCGGCGGCCTTGCCGAACTGGGGCTCGAGCCGTTCCGTGAGTGCCCTGAGTTCGGCCCGGGCGGCCTCTCCGTCCGGTTGCTCGAAGATGACCCGGGTGGCCGCGAGCACCATGCCCTGAGCCTCCTTGCGCACGTGACCGAGCAGGTTGCGCTGGAAGTGCACCCGGCAGCGTTGCCAAGACGCACCCACGAAGACTTCCGCGGTCGCCCGTTTCAGGCCCTCGTGGGCATCGGAGATGACAAGCTTCACCCCAGTGAGACCACGGGCGACGAGACCGCGCAGGAACCCCTTCCAGCAGGCGTAGTCCTCGGAGAGGAAGACGTCCAGACCGAGGACCTCCCGCTCGCCCGTCTCGGCCACCCCGTAGGCGACGACGAGGGCCATGCTGACGACGCGACTCTTCTCGTCACGCACCTTCTCGTAGCGAGCGTCCAGAAAGAGATAGGGGTAGCGACCGACCAAAGGCCTGCTTCGGAACGCCTCCACCTGCTCGTCGAGCCGGGCGGCGATGCGGGAGACCTCGCTCTTCGAGACCCCGTCCACCCCGAGGGCACGCACGAGCTCGTCCACCTTGCGGGTGGAGACGCCCTGGACGTAGGCTTCGCAGGTCGTGTTCAGGAGCGCCTCCTCCGAGCGCCGGCGCGGTTCGAGGAAGGCGGGGAAGTACGTGCCCTCGCGCAACTTGGGGATGGGCAAAGCGAGACTGCCGGCGCGGGTGTCGAAGCGGCGCTCGCGGTAGCCGTTCCGGTGTGTAACCCGCTCGGCGGTGCGCTCGCCCAGGGAGGCGCCGGTGATCCGGCCCACCTCGACCTCCATCACCTCCCGGAGCACGGTGAGCACCGCGTCGCGCACCAGGTCGACGGTTCTCCCTTCCAGGAGCTTGTCGAGCAGCTGTTCGGGTGCCAGGATGGAATCGGCCATCGTGTCTCGTTCTCGTCGAGCTTCAGCAACCCAACGAGAACACACGATGGCTTCTTCTTGCAACGGGGCCGACAGAGGCGGCTACCGGCTTGCGCTCTTACACCACGTCCTGGGACGCGATCGGGGAATCGCTCTTCAAGAGGGGGCGGCAGCGTATGCGTCGTGGGTGTTTGAGAAACAGACTGGCTGGGAAAGAGAGTCAGCACTTACTCGTCAGTCATGCCCTTGTATTCGGAAGCCACTCCAGAATGACCGGCGTTCGAACGACGCGGTCGAGAGCCAGCAAACTTTGCGCGCCAAGCGCTCGTGGGTAGGAACAAGAGGGCAACTGTGCCGGACCAGCAACCCCATTCACGCCCCACTCGGATTGCAGTGATCGGCAACTACGTCCCGCGGCGCTGTGGAATCGCCACGTTCACAACGGACCTGACAGAATCCCTGGGAGCGGAGGCACCCGAGAGCGAAGTCTGGGCTGCCGCTATGAACGACACGCCCGACGGCTATTCCTACCCCAGCCGGGTGCACTTCGAAATGAGCGAGCCCAGCCGTGGGGACTACCTGAAGGCGGCGGAGTTCCTCAACATTAGCGGAGTAGAGGTCGCCAGTCTGCAGCACGAATACGGCATCTTCGGCGGGCCGGCAGGCGAGTTCATCCTCGATCTGATCGGCCAGTTGCGTATGCCGGTCGTGACCACGCTCCACACCGTACTCAGGG
>DASRMJ010000121.1:0-7793 GCA_035647995.1 Thermoleophilia bacterium
CAGGCCTGCGCGACACGGCGACCCAGGCCCTCACCCTCTGAGCCCACGACGAAGACCGTCTTGCCGCGATAGTCCTGGGCGCTGTGCGCGGAGGCGGCGGCCGCGTCTGCTCCATAGGTCCAGAAGCCGGCCTGTTTGGCCTGGTCGAGGAAGTCCGTGAGGTTGCGCACCTGGGCCACGGCCGCGTGTTCCGTGGCCCCCGCGGACGCCTTGACCACAGCGCCCGTGACCGCGGCCGTACGGTGCCGAGGGATGATGACGGCAGCGCCGGCGACTTCCGCGGTGCGGATGATGGCGCCCAGATTGTGCGGGTCCTGGATACGGTCCAGCGCCACCACCAGATCGAACCCGTCGAGCACCGTCCCCAGAGATGCGTATGCATAGGGGTCGACCTCCGCGACCAGGCCCTGATGGTCCGGACCACCCGCGGCCGCCACCAACTCCTGTGCCGGAAGCGGCGATATGGGCGGGCTCGCGACACCGGCCGCCGCCGCCCACGACGCCACCTCGGCGGCCAGGTCATCGCCGCCGCGGCCGGGCAGCACCCACGCACGGCGCACACGCCTGCGGCCGCGCAGCGCCTCGCGCACGGGGTTGCGACCGTAGATGATCTCGCCAAGGCCGGCGGCGGCATTCGCAACGACGTTCCCGGCGGGTGCGGCGACGGGCCTACGAGAGGGGGTCCGAGACGGGTTCCCCGAGGGTTTCGCGGAAGGGTTCATCCGAATGTCCTCGACATCAGTCAGCCGACGCTACTCGGCCGGCACGACCTTGTACCCGTCAGCGCCGTCGCGCACCTCGAAGCCGCGGGCCAGGATGGCATCACGCAACCGGTCGGCCTC
This sequence comes from Thermoleophilia bacterium, assembly GCA_035647995.1. Taxonomy (GTDB): domain Bacteria; phylum Actinomycetota; class Thermoleophilia; order RBG-16-64-13; family RBG-16-64-13; genus JAHJSA01. Next base: position 843 of record DASRMJ010000121.1, read on the forward strand.
GGCGAAGTCACGAGCCGCGCGACTGGCCAGGCGTTGCGCAGCCATCTCCAGCACGTCGGCGGGCACGGCGTCATCGACCCGCGTGGCGGCTTCGAGCCCCAGGATGTAGACCATGGCGCCGATCCGCTTGCGCAGTGCTGAAGCCGCGATGGCGGATACCGATCGCGAGGCGAGAGCGGAGTTCACCTCACGGGCCAAGGCGAACACCTCGCCGAGCGCTCCGGCCGTGTTCAGATCATCGGCCATGGCTGCATCGAAGGCGGCACGGCGGCTGTCGGCCTGGGCCACCAGTTCGGCGTCCTTCTTGGAGGCCGGGGACGAAGGCTCGAACGATGCGCCCGGCGCACCGTCGGCGCCTGCGGGGCTGGGGTCCGCAGGTTCACCGCGGATGAAGTCGTCCAAGGCCCGAAAGAGGTTGCGCAGCCGCCACGCCTGATGGCCCGCTTCCTCCAGGAGTTCCCGACTGAAATCCATGGGGCTGCGGTAGTGGCTCCCCACGAAGAAGGTGATGAGGACTTCGGGACGATACTCCGCGAGCGCCTGCCGAAGCTGGAAGATGTTGCCCAGGCTCTTCGACATCTTCTCGTCGCGCGTGTTCAGCATGCCGTTGTGCACCCAGAAACGCACGAACGTGCCGCCGAGGGCGCCCTCCGCCTGGGCGATCTCGTTCTCGTGGTGCGGAAAGATGAGATCGCGTCCACCGCCGTGGATGTCGAAACCCGAACCCAGATACTTGAGGCTCATGGCTGAGCACTCGATGTGCCATCCGGGACGGCCCGGACCCCAAGGACTCTCCCAGGCGGGCTCGCCCGGTTTGGCGCCCTTCCAGAGCGCGAAGTCGAGCGGATCGGCCTTGTCCTCGCCGGGTGTGATGCGGGCTCCGTGTCGCATCTCGGCTATCTGCTGCTTCGAGAGGCGACCGTATCCGGCGAAGCTGTCGACATCGTAGTAGACATCGGTGCCGGCTTGGTAGGCGTGCCCGGCCTCCACCAGCTTCTGCACCAAGTCGATGATCTCGGGGATGTGCTCCGTGGCGTAGGGCTCGATGTCGGGCCGACCCAGGCCCAGTCCATTGGTATCCTCGATGTAGGCCTTGGCGAACTCCGAGGCCACCTCGGTGGCCGAGCGCCCCTCCGCGGCGGCCTTCTGGATGATGCGGTCGTCGATGTCGGTGATGTTCTCAACGAGCGTGACCCGATATCCCAGTGACTCGAAGTAGCGCTTCGCCACCATCGAGATCACGTAGGGCCGAGCATTCCCCAGGTGGATGTAGTTGTAGACCGTCGGCCCGCAGAAGTACATGGTCACGTGGTCCGCGTCGCGGGGCACGAAATCACTCTTCTGCTGACTCAGTGAATCATAGAGTTGCGGCATCACTCACTCCCGCGCTGTGCCACGTAGCTCATGGCAGTCCGGAGACGCGCCATGATCCTGCTCCGACCGAGACCGGCGACCAGGTAGAAGAGTTCCGGCCCCTGGTCACGGGCCGTGAGGGCCACCCGCAGCGGCTTGTAGATCGACTTGCCCTTGATGCCCCGCTCCTTGCATTCGTCGGCGACGACCTTCAGAATCGTGCGCGCTTGATCGGGCGAGAAGTACTCCCGATCACGGCTCTCGAGTTCGTGCGCCAGCATCGCCAACACCGCGTCCGCGCCGGGCTCGTGCAGCGCCTCCAGGAAGCTGGAGGCCGTCAGGATGGGCTCATCCGCGAAGATCTCGGCGTAGGTGGGAGCGTCCCCAAGAACCACGAGGTTCGATTGGATGGCGCCCGCGACGACGTCCCTCTGCCCCTCCTCGAACTCCAGCTCAGCCTCGCGGAGATACGGCCGCACCGCCTCGGCCAGTTGCTCCGGCGACAGTTCGCGGATGTAGAGACCGTTGAGCCAATTGAGCTTGTCGAGGTCGAAGATCGCAGGGCTCTTGGAGACACGCTTCATGTCGAACTCGGCCACGAGTTCGTCGAGGGTGAACTTCTCGCGCTCGTCGCCCGAACTCCAGGACAGAAGGGCCAGGTAGTTGACCACCGAGGCGGAGAGGTAGCCCATGTCACGGAACTCGCCGATGGAGGTGGCGCCATGACGCTTCGAGAGCTTGCCGCCGTCGGCGCCGTGGATGAGGGAGTGATGCGCGTAGACCGGCGCCTGTTCGCCGAGAGCCTGGTAGAGCATGAGCTGGCGGGCCGTGTTGGTGATGTGGTCTTCGCCCCGCACCACGTGCGTGATCCGCATGCCTGCGTCGTCTATGACGACCGCGTAGTTGTAGGCGAAGCCCCCGTCGGTGCGGCGCACGATGAAGTCGCCGATCACGTCCGACGAAAAGGTGATCGGCCCGTGGATGAGGTCATCGAAGGTGATGTCCCCTTTGGGCACACGGAAGCGCACGGTGGCCTCTTCCCCCGCGTCGAGCCGAGTCTCAACCTCGTCGGCGCTCAGTGTGAGGCACGACCGATCGTACTTCGGCATCTTCCCCGCCGCCAGCTGTGCGGCCTTGAGCTCGTCGAGCCGCTCCTGCGAACAGAAGCAGCGGTAGGTCGCCCCCGAAGCCAGCAGCTTCTGGATCCCCGCTTCGTACAATTCGCCGCGTTCGCTCTGACGGTAGGGGCCGTAGGGGCCGCCGACATCGGGGCCTTCATCGGCCTGCAGGCCCAACCAGTGCAGGTCGCGAACGATGCTGAGTTCGTGCTCGTGCCTCGAGCGCTTGAGGTCGGTGTCCTCGACACGCAGCACCATGGTGCCACCCAGGTGACGGGCGAACAGGTAGTTGTATAGAGCCGTGCGGGCACTCCCGATGTGGAGGGTGCCGGTGGGGCTCGGGGCGAATCTCACTCGTGCGTCACTCATGGGGCTCCCTGCGATGTGTGCAAGCCGGCCGCTGACCGCGCCGGACACTCGTTCAAGATGGATTCAGGTCCCTATGCTACACCAAGTTCAAGCGCGGTCCCTTCGAGCAACACGACCGCCTGCGCCGCGATGCCCTCGCCTCGCCCCGTGAACCCCATCCCCTCGGTCGTGGTGCCTCTGATGCCCACGCACCCTTCATCCACACCCAGCACGGGGGCCAGCGCGGCCTTCATACGCGCGCGGTGCGGAGCGATGCGCGGTTGCTCGCAGATCACGACGACATCGACGTTGACCACCCTCCAGCCACCCCCGCCCAGGATCGTCACCACCCGGCGCAGTAGCTCGACGCTGTCAGCGCCGGCGAAAGCGGGGTCGGAGTCGGGGAAGTAGTGCCCGATGTCTTCGAGCCCCGCGGCTCCAAGTAGACCGTCCATGAGGGCATGCACGAGAACGTCTGCGTCGCTGTGTCCAGCGAGACCATCGTGTTCGCGCAGGCGGACCCCTCCCAGAACGAGCGGTCTCTCGGGCGCGAACGCGTGCGCGTCGACTCCGAGCCCCACCCGGACGCGTGGGGCGCCGCTCACCGGACACGCTCCGAAAGCAACCGCTCGGCCACCCATACGTCCGCGGAGTTGGTCACCTTGAGGTTCTCGGGCGACCCTTCGACCACTGCCACTCGACCGCCCGCCGCTTCCACCAGCGAAGAGTCGTCGGTGGCGGCGACGAGCGTCTCGTCGGCCTGGTCGTATGCCGCGGCGAACGCGGCCCAGCGGAACACCTGGGGGGTCAGCGCCCGCCAGAGGCGGCCGCGCTCGGGCGTCTCCACCACGATCCCCTGGCCGTCCACACGCTTGAGGGTGTCCACGCTGGGCGCGGCCAGGATCGCACCGGCCAGGCCCGGATCGGCGACCAGCCGAGCGCACACCCGCGCTACTTCATCGCAGGTGATCAGTGGTCGGGCTCCGTCATGCACGCCTACCAGATCGAAGGGGCCCGCACGGGCTAGGGCGGCGAGACCGTTGCGCACGGAGAGGGCGCGCTCGGCTCCACCGCCCACCACTGCCACGACCTTCGCGAAGCGATCGCCCACGATCTCCTCGGCGCAATAGTCCACGTCCTCGGCGTTGACCACGACGACCAGGCTGTGGACCGCCGAGCAGGCGTCAAGGGCCGCGATGGTGCGACGGACCATGGGCACGCCCAGAAGAGGGACGTACTGCTTGGGTCCGCCGGCCGCCAGCCGGTGGCCGTAACCGCCCGCGGCGACGATGAGACCCAAACGGTGGTGGCGGCCGCCGGGCGCGGTTTCCCCCGCCGGCGCGGGTGCGACGCCGCCCGCCGGCGAGGTGGATGCGTGCTCTCGGCCCACGTCAGGACGCCAGCTTGGTGAACACCATCTTCCCCGACGGGTTCTGGAGCACCGACGTGACCTCCACCTCGATGGTCTGGCCTACCTTCTTCCGGCCGCCCTCCACGACCACCATGGTGCCGTCGTCGAGGTAGGCGACTCCCTGGTCTTCTTCCTTGCCTTCGCGGATCACGCGCACCGCCAGGCTCTCCCCGGGCAGCACGACTGGCTTCAGTGCATTGGCGAGTTCGTTCACGTTCAGCACGACCACTCCCTGGATCTGGGCGATCTTGTTCAGGTTGTAGTCGGTGGTGAGTATCGCGGCGCCCATCTCCTTGGCCATCTTGATGAGCTTCATGTCCACCTCGGCCAAACCGGGGAAGTCCTGGTCGGCGATGACCACGCGCTCGTGCTGCGTCTGCAGGTAGCTGACGCACTCGAGGCCGCGGCGGCCCCGGGCCCGCCTGAGTGGGTCGGAGGAGTCGGCGATCGACTGCAACTCCTCAAGCACGAAGCCGGGGATGATCAAGTCGCCCTCGAGGAAGTAGGTGGGCACGATATCGCCGATGCGTGCGTCGATGATCACCGACGTGTCTAGGATCTTGGGCATGTGACCGCCGGCGGAGTCCGGGCTCCCGAGGTTCTTGAAGCCCACGACTCGTCCGATGTCCGAGTGGCGCGAGTAGGCCAAGGAGGCGAAGACGTACCCGCAGACGGCGTATATGACGGGCAGCAGGAAGACTCCGACCACCGGCAGATCCTTGACGGCCAGGCTCGCAAGTGCCGCGATCCCAAGACCGAGCACGAGCCCGATACTCGTGACGATCAGCGCCGCCGCGCTGACTCGCACCGTGACTCTATCGACCCAAGATCCGAGGCGTAGCACTTGACGCCCCAGCACACCACCCAGAATGAAACCTATGCCTACACCGACGACAACGCCCAGGGCCAAGAGCAACAGCGAATAGGTACCTGATAAGGACGCATATGAAAGCCCCAGGTTCGATGCCTCGTAGCCCGCGACCCCCCCGACGATCGTCAGGAGCAGGCGGACCAAAGCCACGACACCTCGCATACCCTCTCCTCTCCTCTTGCTGCCCAGCACCTCCGCCTATTCGCAGGTGGCCCGCACGCAGACCTCTTCCAGTACTCCTTCAAGATTGGTGAGAGCCTCATCCTCGGACACCCTCATGGCATACATCAGCTCGGAGGCTAGGATCTTCTTGACGCGACCGAACATCTGCTTCTCGCCCGTCGACAGCCCCTTCTGAGCGTCCCTGATGGCTAGATTGCGCACGACATCGGCCACCTCGAAGATGTCGCCCGACTTGATCTTGTCGCGGTTGTGCTTGAGCCGGCGGTTCCAGTTCATAGGCATCTTGGTGGGGTCGTCGTGCAGCACGCCGATCACCTCGTGCACCAGGATCTCGTCGATGACCGAACGAATACCCGCCCGTTCGGCGTTCTCCACCGGGACCATCACCGTCATGTCGTTATGGAGGATGCGGATGGTCATGTATTCCTTAGGCTCACCGCAGACCGTCCTCTCCGCGACTTCAAGGATCCGACCCGCACCATGGTGAGGGTAGACCACCTTGTCCCCCACCTTGAACACACAGCACTCCTCCGTACCCATCATCCGTACCTCTCTAGCAGATTGAGCTCCCGTAGCCTCAAGAACCCCTCTTTTATGTCGTGGGCGCGAGCTTGGCTCACCCCCTCCACCTGGGCGAGTTCCTCCGTCGACGCGTTGATGATCTCTTCGAGGCTGGAGAACCTGGCCACCAAGTTGGTGATGACACCCTTGGGCAACCGCGGGATCTTGCGCAACATGCGATAGCCCCGGGCAGACACGTGCAGCTCGAGCGCATCGACATCCGGCCCGTAGCCGAGCAGTTCGCCCACGCGCCCCAGCAGAAGCAGCTCCTCGGAGTGGAGCAGACCGATGCGCCTCGTCACTTCCTCGGGGGAGTGGTCGGCGAAATCGGGCAGATAGTCGAGAAGGACGGAGCGTTGGTCTTCGCGGACGTCGACCATGAGCTCTTCGAGCTGCATACGGATCAAGCGCCCCTCGGCCCCGAGCTCGATGATGTAGCGCTCTATCTCCCGCGAGATGCGCAGGACCATCTCGGAGCGCTGTAGCACGCTGAGGACGTCGTACAGGGTCACCGCGTCCTCGAACTCCAGCGCGCTCAACGAAGTGGAAACCTGGGTGAGCCGCGACTTGTACTTCTCGAGAGCCTGGAGCCCCTGGTTCGCCTTGTCCAGGATCACGCGGATCTCTTGGAGAACGTAGCGCGTGCCGTCGATATAGAGCGAGATGACGTCGCGCGCCGCCGAGATCGAGACCACGAGGGCGTCGATCTGCTTGGCGACCCGCTCCGCGGTGCGATGGCGCGTGCCCGTCTCGACGGACGAGATGCTGGGATCGGGCATCAAGTGGACGTTGGCGGTGGTGATGCGCAGCCCGTGGCGGTCGAGCAGGATGGCGCCATCCATCTTGGCCAGTTCGTACACGACCGTCGGGGTGACCTCGACCCCGATCGGGATGCCTCCCGTGACCAGCGGCGCTACCTGCTCCTCGTCGGCGAAGACGACCAGCGCTCCGGTTCTGGCGCGCATGATGTTGTCGAGCGCCTCGCGGATCACGGTGCCCGGGGACACCAACTGCAGCGCAGAGACCAACCGTTCGCTCGTGAAAACATGCTTCTTACCCAATGAGACCCCTCACGACGTCCTGTATGTTCGTGACCGGTTCCAGCG
>DASRMJ010000122.1:0-2214 GCA_035647995.1 Thermoleophilia bacterium
ATGGGCGACGGGACCGTAGCGGCTTCCCCGTCGATCGCGATGTCGACGGCCTCGTCTGATCGGACCTCGAAGCTCCGATCGTGCCACTGCAGCAGGCCTGGGAAGCTGCAGACCCTGCTTGCCATCTCGAGTGCCGCAAACTCCAGCGCCTCCTGGGGGCCGTTGACCGTGACGGCGACCAGACCCAGGGTGCCGGTGTCGAGCCGAGGGCGGCCGGCGAGCGCGGCGAGACTCTCGAGCTCGTACGGATTGTTGGAGACCTGAATGAGCTGTGCCCCGCTGTGCTCTGTGCCGTCCGGTCCTTTGAACGTGAGCTTGGAGAGCGCCCCCTCGCGCAGCAGGTCCGGTAACATCTCGGCGGCCGTCTTCAGCTTGGCGTCCCTGTAGTCGGGCGACTGGACGATGGTGCCGTAGATTCCCAGGGACACATTGTTCACGAAGACCCGATCGTTCACGCGTCCCAGGTCGATACGCTTCTCCACGCTCGCCCCGAAGGCGTCGAGCGACCCGGCCGGGTCCTCGATATCCAAGCCAAGATCGCGCGCGAAGTTCATCCTGGTGCCGACCGGAACGCAGACGAAGGCCACGTCGCTCTCGGCGGCTATGGCGGCCACAGCTGCCTGTGACCCGTCCCCTCCGGCCATCCCCAGGACATCGGCTCCCCGTGTGACCGCATCCCGGGCCAGCTGCAGCAGGTCGTCTCCCGGATGCAGCACGACCGGCTCGATGCCTCGTTTCTGAGCTTCGTCGACCAGGTGCAGCTCTTCTACCTTCCCGCCCCCGGACTTCGGATTTATGATCAGAACCGGGTGCAGGGCCGGCGGCCGTAGGTTGTCGGGTGGGGCCACGTCCTCCGCGCGCGGTGCACGCATGAGCAGGGCATAGCGCACGAGGGCCAGAGCGGCGACAACCAGAGCGGGCACCCCAACGAGCAAGGCTCCGACGAAAAGGGCCCGACGGGCGGTGGGTCTTGCGGCGGTGGCCATGTCTGTCACCTTCGGCGTTGTCTGTGGCGGGTGAGCGAGGCCACGGTCTGTCCTACCGCTCCCCCCACGATCCCGCCGGCGATGGTGTCACTTGGGTAGTGCACTCCGGTGTGCACCCGAGAGTAGGCCACGAAGAAGGCCAGAAGATGCAGCGGGAGTGCGAGACTAGGGACTTCGGCGCTCACCGCGTTCGCGAAGGCGAAGCCCGCGGCCGAATGGCCCGAGGGGAACGAGGTCGAGGTCGGCATGCGCACATGTCGGCCCGTGGGAACGCCGTGCTGCTCGCGGTCGGGCCGGCGTCGCCCCACTGCCTTGAGGCCCAGATTGACTGCGGCCGACGTCACGCCTATGGAGGCTGCTCCCGATAACGCCGCCCGCCGTCCGGTCCGCCCCCCGACGAGCGCGAGCAGGCCGGCGATGGCGAACCAGAGCCGAGAATAGTCCGCAGCCGTGGAGAGGCGGCGAATGGGGACGTCGAGGGCGGGCGTGCGCGTGACGGCGACGGCTGCGTAGACCGCGTGATCTACCGCGCGCAGTTCGCTAAGCAATCCCCCCAGAGAGCGGAACACCACCGCAGGGTCGCACGTGTGATCCCGGGCAGACATGGCACGCAGTCTACCATCGGCCGTCGCGTCACGCTCTAGAGAACCGATCGAGGCCTCTCCAAACACAGGTCCACCAACTCGGCGATGAGCGCCGTGCCGGTACACATCACCGTGTCGGCTCCCCCCCAGTAGATCTTCACGGTGCCGTCGTCCTCGGGTATGGCACCGCAGGTGAACACCACGTTCGGCACGTAGCCCACCCGCTCCCAGGGATCCTCGGGTTCGAGGATCCACTCGTCGGCCACTCCTAGCAACTGCGCCGGGTCGGCGAGGTCGTGCAGAGCCACACCCAGTCGGTAGACGGCACCTGCCATGGTCGGGTAGACGCCGTGATAGATGTGCAACCAGCCCCGCGGCGTCTTGATGGGTGTGGCGCCTGGGCCGATCTTTTGTTCGTCCCAGTGATACGGAACCGGCTGCATCACCACCCTCGAGTCGCCCCAGTGGATCAGGTCGGGAGAGTAGGTGATCCAGATGCCCCAGGGCGAGATCTCCGAGTGGGGCCGGTCCAGGCGGACGTAGCGGCCGCCGATCTTCTCCGGGAAGATCACCACGTTGCGGCTGTCGGCCGGGGTTATGAGCGCCACCCGTTCCACCGAGCGGAAGTCGGCCGTCTTGGCCAG
>DASRMJ010000123.1:0-12507 GCA_035647995.1 Thermoleophilia bacterium
CTCTTCGCGCTCGGCCTACCTGCCCCTGACGGCGCGCACCATGTACACGGTGATCGTCCCGAAGAGGGCGGCAAGGTAGAAGAGCACCGAGAAGGTACCCAGCCCATCGGCATCCCCACGGGCGACTCTGACGGTCCCCCACGTCAAGGTCGCAAACATCCACACCATCTCCAGCTTGAGCAGGGTGATGAGATCGACCGCCAGACGATACTGACGGCCGGCGTTTTCCTCCGTGATGCGCACCGGGTAGTTGTAGATGTGCGGATAGCGCTCCAGGATGGTCAGCCCTGCGTACATGACCACCCCCACCACGGGCATCACCAGCAGGGCCCAGCGACCGCCCCATCCGTCGGGCGTCCCGTCGCCTCCGAAGTGCGTGGGGATGCGCGCGGGGAGTGACGTCCACGCCGCGCCCGCGATCACCACCGTCGCGATCGTGCCCGTCAACGCAAGCGCCTCTATCACCTTCCACATCCCGCCGCGTTCGGTAGGCACCCGCGGCCGTCGCATCAGTCCCACCCGGTCACCTCGCTGTGAGTCGTATTCCGTCCGAATCTGATTCTACACGTGCCGTCGGCACCGCTTTCCGCTAGAATCGTTGAAACGGAAGGCGGGAGGTCGGCGTGATCGATTGGGTGCGGAAGTTCGAGGCGGAGGGCCTGTCTTTTGACGACGTGCTCCTGATCCCGGCGGAGTCGCGGATCCTTCCCAAGGGCACGGATGTCCGCACCAGGCTCACCAAGACAATCGAGCTGAACATCCCGCTGCTCAGTGCCGCGATGGACACCGTCTCCGAGACCGCCCTCGCGATCGCCTTGGCCCGCGAAGGCGGCCTCACGATCATCCACAAGAACCAATCCATCGAACGCCAAGCCGACATGATCCGCAAGGTGAAACGGAGCGAGGCGGGGATGATCGTCGATCCCATCACCCTGCCTCCTACCGCCACCTACGGCGACGCCGAAGCGCTCATGGCTGAGTACAAGATCTCCGGAGTGCCCATCGTGCACCCCGACGGCACGCTGGCCGGCATCGTCACCAACCGTGACACCCGGTTCGAGCACGACCTCTCGCGGCCCATCAGGGAGCTGATGACCTCCGAGAACCTGGTGACGGTCCCTGTGGGCACCACCCTCGACCAAGCCCTCCATCAATTCAAGGTCCACAAGATCGAGAAGCTCCTGGTTGTGGACGACCAGTTCAAACTCCGCGGACTCATCACCATCAAAGACATCATGAAGAAGATCGAGTTCCCCAGCGCCTGCAAGGACGAGTTGGGCCGTCTGCGCGTAGGCGCAGCGGTGGGCGTGGCCAAGGACACCGACGCCCGCATGGAAGCGCTCGTCGAGGCCCAGGTCGACGTCGCCTGCATCGACACGGCGCACGGCCACTCGCGAGGCGTGCTCGACACCATCCTGCGGGTCAGGGAGAACTATCCCGACGTGCAACTCATCGCCGGCAACGTGGGCACCGCCGCCGGCGCCCAAGCGCTCATCGATCGCGGGATCGACGGCATCAAGGTGGGCATCGGGCCGGGCTCCATCTGCACCACGCGGGTGGTCACCGGCTGCGGCGTGCCCCAGATCACAGCCGTATCGGAGTGCGCCCGCGTGGCCGACGAGGCGGGGATACCGATCATCGCCGACGGCGGTGTCCGCTACTCCGGCGACCTGGTCAAGGCGCTCGCCGCGGGCGCCAACAGCGTCATGATCGGCTCCCTGTTCGCCGGCACCACCGAGAGCCCGGGCGAACGCATCCTCTGGGAGGGCCGCAGCTACAAGGTCTACCGCGCCATGGGCTCGGTGAGCGCCATGAGCGAAGGCAGCGGCGATCGGTACTTCCAGGAGGACCAGAAGAAGCTGGTTCCCGAGGGGATAGAAGGGATGGTTCCTCACAAGGGGCCTCTGGGCGACTTGGTGTTCCAGCTGGTCGGCGGCCTCCGCGCCGGTATGGGCTACACGGGCTCGGCTACCATCGACGAGTTGCGCACCCGCGCCCGCTTCATGAAGATCTCCGGAGCAGGCCTCATCGAGAGCCACCCGCACGACGTGCAGATCACCAAAGAGGCGCCCAACTACGAGCGACGCTAGCCGAAGAGGTCCGGGATCCGGGATCCGGGATCCGGGATCCGGGGTCCGGGGTCCGGGGTCAGGCGCCCGAGGGCCAGGTGCCTACGCCCAGCCCGAACGGCCGTGGACCCGGTCAGTGACCGTGGTGGGCCAGGGTCTGCGAGACGGCCCGCTCCACCTCGGCGGCCGCGAACCCATCCAACTCGGAGTGGTCGAGCTTCGACAGCGGGTTGTCGAGCAGGTAGTGAAGCGCCGCGAGGCCGTCGGGACTGATGGCGAAGCAGTCGTGATGCTCCTGGGGGTAGCAGTCGCTGCACACCATTCCGCCCAGCGACGGTCGGAAGCCGCACAGCATCTCTTCGCTCCCGCACTGCACGCAGGAGTCGAGTTCGGGGAGGTACCCCAGCGCCACGAGGAGCTTGAGCCTGGTGGCCAGGACCGCGAGTGCGGCTGAGGGTCGATCCTCGGCGGCGGCCAACCGAGCCACCCCGCGCACCAGCAGGTTGAACGACGCGGGATTCCCCTCCTCCTCAGGGAACAGCCGTCGCACCGCCTCGAGCAGACGCCCGCCTTCCTCCATGCGCTCGAGAGAGTCGCGCACGCGCTGGAAGCTTCGGACCGTCTCGACCCCCGTGATCGTGTAGAGGCTGCCGCTACCTGAGTAGAGCACGACGTGCACCAGGCTGAAGGGCTCCAACCGACCGCCGATGCGCGACTTGGTGCGACGCACACCCTTCGCAACCGCAGAGAGTCGGCCACGTTCGCGCGTGTAGAGAGTGACGATCCGGTCGGCCTCGCGCAATCGCATTGAGCCCATGACCAGGGCCTCGGTCTTGAGGTAGCGGTCGAGCCTCACTTCACGAGTCCCCTGACGATGCGCCCCGAGCGGGACGCGCTGACGCTACTCCTTCTCGTTGCCGAACGATTCGATGATCGACACCCCGTGCGACGTGCCGATGCGGGCCGCTCCGGCGTTGACCATGGCCTCGGCATCCTCCGCCGTGCGGATGCCCCCCGCCGCTTTGACCCCGACGTTCTCCGACAGCAGGTCGCGGAACAGCTCTACGTCCTTCGCAGTCGCTCCGCCCGGCGCCTTGCCCGTGGAAGTCTTGATGAAGTCCGCACCGGAGTCCTCCACGATCTTACACACCAGACGCTTGAGCTTCTCGTCGAGGTAGTAGGCTTCCACGATCACCTTCACGAGCACGAGTCCCCGGCCGGCGTTGACGCTCTTCATGCGCACCGACCTCACCAGGCTCGAGAGCTCGTCGCGCACGTAGCGGAAATCTCCGGACAGCATAGCGGGGATGTTCATGACCACATCGAGTTCGTCGGCGCCGGCGGCGACCGCGTTCTCGGCCGCCAGTATCTTGCCCCGCTGAGTGTCGGCTCCGTACGGGAAGGAGATCACGGTGCCGACCTTCACGTCCTGGCCTCGCAAGACCTTCTTGGCGTAGGGGACGAAATAGGGGAACACACACACGGAGGCGAAATGATGCTCGGCGGCGTCCCGGCACAGCTTCTCGATGTCCGCCTGCGTGGAGGTGGGATCGAGCAACGTGGTGTCGATGGTCTTTGCGAGTTCCTCTACTCTCAAGTCTCCTCCTCATGGGCCGCCGGTCGAGTCGAGGGGCCCTTCACGGTGAAGTTCTATGATACACCTGGGTACAAGGGCTCCGGCCGCACGGGCGCCCGAGACGGCCGCGGCGGGCCGACCCGCCGCGCCGCGGGACCGCGGGCCTCCGGATGCCTCCCCCAGTAGGCTGCTGAAAAGCGAAGCCTTGGCCCCCAGAACGCACTGGGCGGCGCGATACGGCGTCCTCGGTCGCCCACGTAGCGCCGCTACGAGCGCTTCCTGCGTCCTTGTCTCGCACTCGCCCATCGCGCTCTGAAGGCGAAGCGTCACTCTTCAGCAGCCTTCTAGAGACCCAGGTCGTCGAGCATGCGCGAGCTCTTGCGCCAGTGCTTCCTCACCTTGACCACCAGGTCCAGGTACACCCTCTCGCCCAGCAGCCACTCGATGTCGCGACGGGCCTCGATGCCCACCTGCTTGATCACGGCGCCACCCTTGCCGAGTACGATGGGGCGTTGGCTGTCCCGCTCCACATACACCGCGGCCCGGATGTAGAGCAGGTCGCTCTCCTCGCGTGGCTCCATTTCGAGCACCTGCACCGCTATCGAGTGCGGGATCTCCTCCTCCGTCGCGGCGATGAGCTTCTCGCGGATGAACTCCGCCACGAGTGTCTCCTCGGGCTGGTCGGTGACGGCGTCCGGCGGGAAGTAGCGAGGCCCCTCGGGCAGGAGCGCCGCCAGTCGCTCCACGAGCGGGCCGACGCCGGTGCCGTCGAGGGCACTCACCGGCACCACGACGGCGCCGGGGACGAGGCTTTCGGCTTCGGCAGCCAGGGTCAGCTTCCGCCCATCGTCGAGCAGATCGATCTTGTTCAGCGCCACCACCACCGGCGTGGTGGCCTCGGCCAAAACGCGGCTGATGAAGCGGTCTCCCGCACCCACCCGCTCGCCCGCGTCCAAGACGAACAACACGGCGTCCACCTCGGAGATGGTCGCGTCCACGAGTTCCTGCATCCGTCGAGTGAGCACATCCATCGGCTTCTGGAAGCCGGGCATGTCCACCAGGATCAGTTGGTAACCGGGGGCCGAGTGCACGCCGGCCACCCGGTGGCGCGTGGTCTGCGGCTTGCTGGCCGTGATGCTCACCTTGCGGCCGAGCACCTTGTTGACGAGTGTGGACTTGCCCACGTTGGGGCGCCCAACCAGGGCCACGAACCCCGACCGGAAGCCGGGCGGGGTGTCCAGGAAGCCGGAACCGGCGGGTTGGTCTACGTCCGGGTGCGTGGCGGGTCGGCCTACATCCGGGTGCGTGGCGGGTTCGTCTACGTCTGAGCGCGGGTCGTCAGGCAACATGGCAGTCCCGTTCAGTCGACGTGGCACCGGCATCCCAGCGAAGCACGAACCGATCCTCTCCGGGGCCGTAGAAGTCGGCCACCTCCTCTACGATCTTGAATCCGAAGCCCAGGTAGAGGTTGAGCGCGACCGTGCTGTCGGGGCTGGCGGTCAGCATCAGTCCGGAGCCGTCACGCCTCAGGACCTCGGCGCCCACGGCGCACAGGAGTTCGCTGCCAAGGCCCTGCCTCTGGAAGTCAGGCCTCACGTAGAATCCCAGCACCCAGAACATCCCCGGCTCGTCCATCATCCGCATCAGCTGACACGAAGCAGCCACCGTGCCGTCGACCAGACCCACATAGAGGCCGCCCGCCCGGGCGACCACGCCCAGGTCGTAGCTGCGCAACCCCGTCACCCCAAAGGCTTCCTGATCGTAGACCGCGAGTTCGGCGAGTTCGCTCGTCGTGGGACGCTCCAGCCTGACCAACTCGAGCGTTCCCACTAGCCGGCCCCCAGCACGAATGCCCCGGGAAGCAGCCGCCGCAGCTCCGTCGCCCTCCACGCGCCGCCCTGTCTGCAGACGACCACGATCCCCTCACCGAACTCGGCCAGGAACTGCCGGCACATGCCGCAGGGAGTCAGGTCATCGGGGTCGGGTCCCGGCGAGGCGACGGCCACCGCGACGAGGGTCGTCTCGCCGGCCGCCACGGCCGTACCCACCGCGTTACGCTCGGCGCAGAGGGTCACCGAATAGCTGGAGTTCTCCACGTTGCACCCCGTGTACACCCGGCCGGAGCCACCCAAGACAGCGGCCCCCACACGGAAGTGCGAATAGGGAGCGTACGCACGCGCCGCGGCGCCGCGGGCGGCCTCGATCAGGTCGCGGTACTGCTCGGTAGGCGCGGGCTCGGCGAGCGGGGATAGGTCCAAGATGATCCTTTCAGAACCAGAGTTGAAAAGCGATGGTAGTGATCAGGATACCTAGTATCGCACCCAGGACCACCTCGAGGGTGCTGTGGATGCCGGCCTCGACCCGCGTCTGGGCGGTGAGCACGGCCATGATCATGGCCACGGCGCTCGCCAGGATCCCGTAGGGGTGGTCCGAGACCAGGTAGGTGACAGCCGTCCAGCCCGAAAAAGCCAGGGCGGCGTGACCGGAAGGCAGCCCGCCGGACAGCGGAAGGCCCCGCCCGAACACGGCCTTCGTGATCACCACCAGGAGCACCGTCACGAGGAACGCTATGAACGTGATGTGCGCCGGCGAACGCCGCACATTCGCAAGCATGGTGGCGGCCGGATGGGTGGCCTTGTCGGCGAAGACAAAGTAGGCGACGATCAGCGAGTTGATGGCCGCCGCCAGGACCGCGCCCGCCGCCACGTCCTTGGCTATCTTGGCCTTGGGATCGAAGGAGCTCGTGACGAGGTCGACCGCCGCCTCGATGGCCGTATTCAGCATCTCTGCCATGAACACCAGGGTTATGGCGAAGAGCACAGCGACAAGCTCCAGGCGCGTCAGATCCAAGAAGAGGCTGCCCAACAGGACGACGATGGCGATAATCACGTGCACCCGCATGTTGCGCTGGTGCCGGAACACGTAGATCAAACCCTGGAAAGCGTAGTTGAAGCTCTCGAGCGCGGTGGAGCGACGGCGACCTTCCCGGCTCACTGGCACTACTCCGACGGCAAGAGTGCAGAGGCTCCCCACGCGGGATCGTCCAGGATCGCCGCCTCGCGCGCCTTCATCTCACCGTCATCGAGCTCATGGTCGTAGCCGAGCAGATGGAGCACACCGTGGACCACCAAGCGGCGCAACTCCTCGGCCGTGGTGATGCCGTCCTCGGCGGCGTTGCGACGGGCCACGGAAGGGCACACGATCACGTCGCCCAGGGACGGCGGACGGCTTTCGTCGTCGTCCGCTTCGGGGTCGGGCCAATCGGAGTCGTCGTCGCCGGGAAAGGAGAGCACGTCCGTGGCTCCGTCCCCTCCTCGGTAGCGCTCGTTGAGCTCGGCCATGGCGTCCTCGTCGATGAAGGCCAGCGCGACCTCTCCAGGGCTCAACCCTTCGCTCTCAAATACGAAGAGCACGGCGCGCACAGCGGCGGCTTCGTCGATGGGCAGGTCCGTCTCGTTGACGACGTCGACCAGGAACATCAGGCGACAGCTCCCACGACTATTCGGCCTCGGATTCGGGTGCGCCCACAGGCGACTCGGGTGCAGGCGACTCGGGGGGCGCGGGCTCGCGCGCGGGCGCCTCCGGCGCCTCCGGCGCAGGCGACGCGGTAGCCCCGGTGGCCGGACGCTGTCGAGGTTTCCGCTTCGGGCCGGCGGCCGCTCGCGCCGCGGCATCCGCCCCGCCGCCCGGAGGGCGACGCTCCTGCTTGCCGTTCTCCCGTTCCCGCGGATACTCGATCCGGTGGCCGGCGAGTCCACGCAAACCGCTCTCGAAGACCAATCTGATCTTCTCGAGATCGCCAAAGGTGAGCTGCGACTTGTCCAGCTGTCCGTCGTCCATCTTCTGCTTGAGGATCGTCCTGATCAGCCCCTGCATCTTCTTCACGGTCGGGGCCTTCATAGCCTTGGCCGCGGCCTCCACGCTGTCGGCCAGCATGATGATGGCGGCCTCAGGTGAGGCGGGTTTCTCTTCTTCGTAGCGGTAGGTCTCCTCGGGCACGTCGCCGCCGGTGGTCTCTTGGGCCTTGTGATAGAAGTAGGAGAGCACCGAGGTGCCGTGGTGCTGGCGGATGATGTCGATGACCGGCTTGGGCAGACCATACTGCCGAGCCAAATCCTCCCCGTCCTTCACGTGGGCCGTGATGGCGAGTTTCGACAGGTTCGGGTTGAGCCTGTCGTGGGGGTTCGACACGTGCAGCTGGTTCTCGATGAAGTACTCCGGACGGAGCGTCTTGCCGATGTCGTGGTAGTAGGCGCCGACGCGCGCCAGGAGGGGATCGGCGCCGATGGCCTCAGCGGCGGCCTCGGCGAGATTCCCCATGAGGATGCTGTGGTTGTAGGTGCCTGGGGCCACTTGCATCAGCCGCCGCAGCAACGGTTGCGAGGGGTTGGCCAACTCGAGTAGCCGCAGCGGCGTGGTCAGGTTGAACAGTGGCTCGTAGATCATGAGGATGCTGACCGTGAGCACCATGCTGAGCGCCCCGTTCCCCAGGCCCCACAGGCTGGCCTGCAGGGCATCGAGGATCGGCGCCTCACGCAGCAGCTCCACAGCAAACACAGTCGCGCCCGCCACGGCGGCGACCAGAGCCCCCGCTGCCAGCAGTTCGATGCGCTGGGCCAGGTGCGACACGGGGTAGAGCGAGAAGATGGCGGTGATGAGCGCCACCAGGACGAACCCGAAGTCCATGCCGGTCATGAGGCCGACGTTGAGCGCCTGCAGCGACACGAGCAGCAAGGCGGTGCGCGGTTTCGTGATGATCGACGTGATCATGGCTAGCGCCGCTAGGGGTACCAGATAGGGGGACAGCGGCGGCACGACCATGATCCGGGCCACCAGCGTGAACAGAATGATCAGGGTGGCTAGGGCCAGCATGAGAGTGTTGTCCGCCAGCACAGGCCGGTTCGTGCGAGAGAGCAGACCGCTCAGCACCAGGAGCTGCAGCACCACGATGATGAAGGAACCCAGCCAGGTCTCCCAGCCCAGCGGCCTCCCCATGAGTCCGAGCGCGCTCAAGGCCAGCATGGTCTGCTCGGTGATCGTGTCCCCGGGCTGCACGATCCGCTCGCCCTTCAACACCGACACCGTGACCGGGGCGACTTCCTGCATGGCCTGGTCACGACGAGCCCTGGTGGCCTCCTCGTCGTACACCTGGTTCGGGCGTAGGTAGGCCGCCGCGATCTCGTACACGGCGACCCGATACTCCTCGTCGCCCGACACGGTCTCCGCCTGACCACGCAGTTTCTGCCGAGCCGTCTCGAGGGCCGTCTGCGTGACGCTGCCCGCATACAAGAAGCGCAGCACGCTCGACACGTCGGCGCGCAGACGAAGCAGCGTCTCGTTGGGTGCCGCGACCACCAGGGCCAACGTGCCTTCCGAGATGGTGGACGGCACCACCTCACGCAGGCGGGCGCGGGCCAATCCGAGATTGACCAGAGGCTCGGTGGATACGGTCGTCCCGCCGCCCTCCGTCGACCCGGTGCTGCCGGCAGCGGTGGATGGCGGCGGCAGCGTGGTCGAAGGCGCGAGAGATCGCTTCGCCTCCCGCGCCTGATCGAAGAAGCCGCCTACGTCGGCGACGACCGACGACAGGGCTGTGGGATTGACGCTGTAGGCGGGCTGCACCAAGGACGCCACCTGCTTGCGCAACTCCTCAGTCGCCGCCCGGTTCTCGAAGATGACGGTGCGGGTGGCGACCACTTCCTCCCCGGCCACGTCACCGGCCTGGAAGTGATGGCGAGAGGGCAGGTAGTTCGACGAGATGACGAGCGTGAGCACCACGGCGAGGAACACCGTGAGGCCCATCCCGAAGCGGCGGCCGTCGCGGGAATCGATGTGATCCCGCACGCCGGCGAGACGTTCGTTTACCGTATGTCGCACGCTCATGGATGACTCACAAGTGAAGGGCCCTCGTCTGGATCGGGGAAGGGAGGTGGCTAGGGGGTGTGACGCCGGTCGGTGGATTCGCGGTGAGATCGACTCCCGTCACCACGCTTCCGCTCCACATATGTTTTGTACGCGTTGACGATGTCCTGCACGAGCACATGCCGCACGACGTCTTGACCGTCGAAGGTGACGAAGCCGATATCGCGGATATCGCCCAGGATCTCGCGCACCGTCGCCAGGCCCGAGTACTGACCGCTCGGCAGGTCGATCTGCGTGACGTCCCCCGTCACGACCATGCGCGATCCGAATCCCAGACGGGTGAGGAACATCTGCATCTGCTGGGGCGTGGTGTTCTGAGCCTCGTCCAGGATGATGAAAGCGTCGTTGAGTGTGCGCCCCCTCATGTAGGCCAATGGAGCCACCTCGATGGACCCACGATCCAGGTGGCCCGCCAGGGTGTCCGGATCCATCATGTCGTACAGCGCGTCGAACAGCGGGCGAAGGTAGGGGTCGACCTTGTCCATGAGACCACCCGGCAGGAACCCCAGCTTCTCACCCGCCTCCACCGCCGGCCGAGTGAGGATGATGCGGGCCACGTCCCCCGAGAGAAGCGAAGCCGCCGCCATGGCCATGGCGAGGTAGGTCTTGCCCGTGCCGGCGGGACCGATGCCAAAGGTGATGGTGTTCATGCGGATAGCATCGACGTAGGCCTTCTGGTTGACCGTCTTCGGCGCGATGCGGTGGCCGCGGTGCTCCAATATGACGTCGCCCACGATGGTGGTGAGCCTGCTCCTGGCCCCGTTGTCGCGCATCCCGAGCGAAGCCGCGAGTTCCAGGGTCGCCTTGTCGAGGGTATGACCAGATTCGAGCAGGGCCAACAGCTCGAGCACGAGCTCCGACACCCGCTCCACCTCCGCCTCCGACCCTTCAATGGAGAGCTGGTTGCCGCGCAGCGAGAGATCGCAGTCGAGCAGGTGTTCGAGCCGGCGAAGGTTCGCGTCGTGTTCGCCCACGAGCAACACGGCCAGATCGTTCTCAAGATCGAGGATCCTCTTGGTCACCGCGGTGCGTCTCCGATGTTCGGTCGGCACGCCCTCCGGCGGCGTGCGCAGAGATCCATCCCGCCACGATCTCGCACCGCCCACGGCGCGGGTCTGCGAAGTGCTGGAGTGCCGCCCGTCAGCCAGACAGCCGCTCCTTGACGATGCGCGATGCCGCCGCACCATCCACCTGCGGCCCGGCCTCCTGCTTCAGGCGGCTCATGACCGCACCCATGTCCTTGATCGACCCGGCGCCCACGTTGGCGATGCAGCGATCCACCAGAGCGATCAGTTCCACTCCCTCGAGCTGCCGGGGAAGCAACTCCCCTACGAGAACCAGAGCGAACTCCTCGTCGGCAACTAGGTCGTCGCGACCTCCGGCCTTGAACGCCTCGATCGACTCGATGCGCCGCTTGCGCTCCTTGTGCAGCACCTTGAGCTCTTCGGCGGAGTCGAGTTCCCTGCCTAGGTCTTTGGACGAGCGCTTGAGTTCGGACACGAGCATGCGAAGCACGCGCACTTCCTGCTTGCGACCGGCCTTCATACCTTGGTTCACGCGCGATTGCAGGGATTCAAGCACGCTCAAACCAGATCGCCGAGCCTCTCCCCACCGAGCACGTGGAAGTGCAGGTGATCGACCTCCTGGCCGCCGTCGGGACCGACGTTGGTTATCACTCGGTATCCGGATCGGGCGATGCCCAGGTCGGCCGCGACGCGGGCCGTGAAAGCCAGCAGCCGCTGGCCCCGCCCGTCGGTCCACACGCCCACCTCGTTGAGAGACTCGACGTGCTCCCGGGGCATGACCAGAACGTGCTGAGCCGCCTTTGGGGATATGTCCCTGATAGCGAAGAACTCCTCGTCTTCGAGGACCACGTCGCCGGGGATCTCACCACCGATTATCTTGCAGAAGATGCAGTGTCCCATGACCCATGATTATACTACCAATCCGATAGGGCATACCGGGCCAGGGCTCCCGCCACCGTCCCGGCCGTCTCGGTTCGAAGCACCCGCGAGCCGAGGGTCGCGGGCAGGCAGCCCGCACTCGTGAGAACTTCCACCTCCGCCGAGGACCAGCCCCCTTCGGGCCCCACCCACAACGCCCACCTCACCGGCGGGCCGGCCGGGGGGATGCCGTGGGTGCCCGTGCGCGTGTCTCCCGCCAACACCGACCCGAGATATTCTCCCGCCCCGGGGGTCAAGAGCAGCGAGCGCCACCCTTCCGAGCCGACCAAGGCCAGGGCCTCCTGCAGCGAGCCGGCTGTGCGCACCTCGGGGATCGCGAGTTGTCGGCTCTGCTTGGCCGCCTCCCTCGCCACGGTGCGCCACCTCGCCAGCCGTGCCGCCACGCGTTCCGCCGGCACCCGCGGCGAACCGACCGCTGGGACGATGAGGAACGAGTCGATACCCACCTCGGTGCCCTTCTCCACGATCTCGTCCACCTTCCGAGGCTGCGGGAGGCCCTGCACCAGGAGCAGTTCCACCCGGGGGGCCGAGGCCTCCGCGACCCAGGACGTCAGACGGGCGGTCACTCGCTCTCCCACCTCCTCGAACGCGGCCTCGGCCACAGCCCTCGCCCCGACGAGCACCAGTTCGCAGGGTTCTCCAGGACGAACGCGCAGGACAGTCCGCGCGTGGCGGGCGTCGGTGGAGGAGAGTTCGAGAAGCGAGCCGAGCGGAGGAACGCTCGCCGGGTCTACGAAGAAGCGCGGTCGCACGATCCACCGTCGCGGGGTCCGCGACCGCACGGTCCGCGGCCGGAGGGTCCACCGTCGCGGCCTGCGCGGCCGGAGAATGCGCAGCCGAAAGGCGCACAGCCGCGCGATCCGCTGTCACTCACCCGCGGTAGCAAGCGAGAGGGCCTTCTGCAGCGTCTCGTCGACGCCACTCGTGGATGGATCGTCGGGCATCACGACGTCAGGAGCGATGCCCTTCTTGTTGA
>DASRMJ010000124.1:0-6031 GCA_035647995.1 Thermoleophilia bacterium
GCCTCGCACCCAGTGGTCTTGGCCGCGGCGATGAGACTCGGGATGTTCAGGTAACTCCGTCTTGGATCGGGCGGGCCAAGCCGGACCGCCTGATCTGCGGCCCGCACGTGCGCGCACGACTCATCGGCGGTGGAGTAGACAGCGACGGCTTCGATGCCGAGCTCGTGGCAGGCCCGCACCACCCGCACAGCGATCTCTCCTCTGTTGGCAACGAGTACGCGCCTGAACACCCCGGGCACCTACTCCTGGTCGAGTTCGACGGCGAAGAGAGGCTGGTCGTATTCGACCGGCTGTGCGTCGCCTACCAGCACCGCCTTCACGACGCCGGAGACCTCGGAGGCCACCTCGTTCATAAGCTTCATCGCTTCCAGGATACACAAGACGTCTCCCACCTGGACCCGCGATCCCACGTCGACGAACGGCGGGCCGGTGGGTGACGAAGCCGCGTAGAACGTGCCCACCATCGGGGCCCGCACCCTGAACAGAGAGTCATCGGCCGTCGCCCTCGGTGCGTCGGCGGCGCCCCCCGCGGGCACGGCAGCGTCTGCACCCGCCTGCCGCACTCCCGCCGGCGGCGCCGCGGCGGCACCCTGGAACGGCGCCTGCACGAAGCCGGAATCGCTGAGCGCCCTTCCGCCTCGACGGATGGTGATGCGCATGCCGGCGTCCTCGACCGTGACTTCCTCAACGTCCGAGGCCTCGACCGCCTTAATGAGATCCCGCACTCGATCGGTGCCGGCCAGCGCCGGCGCCTGCACCTCCGTCGAAGCGGGTTCGGGCTCCCCTGTCAAGAACACGTCTTGCTCCGCCCCATGGTGTCGCCGCTCGAAGTAGTTTCTGGCGGCGTTGGGAAAGAGCGCATAACTCAACACGTCCTCTTCGCTGCGGGCGAGCGACCCGACTTCCTCCCGGTACTGCTCCACCGTCTCTTCGATCAGGTCGGCCGGGCGCACGCTGATGGGCTGCTCGTCTCCGAGTACGCTCTTCAGGATCTTCGCATCGATCGGCCCGGGAGCCGTGCCGTAGCGGCCGCGGAGATAGGCCTTCATCTCGTCGGGAACCACCTGCCACCGCTTGCCGATGAGGATGTTCAACACCGCCTGCGTACCCACGATCTGGCTCATGGGCGTGACCAGCGGCGGGTAGCCGACCTCGGCTCTGACCTTCGGGATCTCCTCCAACACCTCTTGGAGCCTGTCTTCGGCCTTCTGCTCTTTCAGCTGGGAGATCAAGTTGGAGATCATGCCCCCCGGAACCTGATGCGAGTACACTCTCATGTGGGTGAGCGAGGTCACGCCCCGCTCGAACCCTCCGGATTCACGCACTCCTTCGAAGTACTCGGCCATGTCGAAGAGGGCATCGAGATCGAGCTCCGTGTCGTATGGAGTACCTTTCAATGCGGTGACCAACATCTCCGTGGCCGGTTGGCTGGCGCCGAATGCCACCGGTACCGTCGCCGTATCCACCACATCAACCCCGGCCTCGATGGCCTTCAGATAGGTCATGGGCGCGAGACCGCCGATGTAGTGGCAATGGAGGTGCAGAGGAAGGTCGATCTCCCGCTTCAACCGGGTGACGAGGCGCTCCGCGAAGTACGGAGACAGGAGAGCGGCCATGTCCTTGATGCAGATGCTATCCGCCCCTAGATCTGCCAACTCCTGCGCCACCTCGACGTAGTGGTCAAGCGTGTGGACGGGGCTGATCGTGAACACGACCGCACCCTGGAAGTGTTTGCCGCTCTCCTTGATCGCGTCTACTGCGGTATGGAAGTTGCGGGTGTCGTTCAGCGCGTCGAACACCCGGAAGATGTCCACGCCCGAGTCCGCTGCAAGCCTCACGAACTCGCGCACCACGTCGTCACCGTAGTGCCGGTAGCCCACGAGGTTCTGACCCCTCAGAAGCATCTGGAGAGGAGTCTTCCTACAATGGTGCTTTATCGTGCGCAGGCGTTCCCACGGATCCTCGTCGAGAAAGCGTAGGCAGGCGTCAAACGTCGCCCCGCCCCATACCTCCAGCGAGTGGAACCCGATCTGGTCCATCCTCCGCAACACAGGGACCATGTGCCCCACGCGCATCCGCGTGGCCCACAGCGACTGGTGCGCATCCCGCAGGCTGGTGTCCGTTATCCCTATTCGTCGTGCTCTCATTGGTTCTCCCCGGTGCGAACCGGCAGGCTCCGACTCAGACCCGGGTGTTGTATTCGCGCGTGCGCGTATCGACCCTGATCACGTCCCCGGTCTCGATGAACAGGGGCACCTGCAACGTGGCTCCTGTCTCGAGGACCGCGGTCTTGCTGCCCCCGCTTACCGTATCCCCGCGCACCCCCGGGGCGGTCTCGGCCACGGCTAGATCGACCCACGTGGGCAGTTCGACGTCGGAGGCCTGTTCATCCACGAACAGCACCTCTACCTCCATGTTGACGGTCATGAGATCGAAGCGCCCCTCGAGAACCGACTTTGGAAGCGCCAGCTGCTCATAGGTGGAGGCATCCATGAAGACCACTTGGTCGGGCTCGTCGTACAAGTAGGTCATGCTGCGACTTTCCACCCGCACCTGATCGAACTTCTGCTCTGGCCGGAACGTCTTGTCGAGAACGCGGCCGGTAGCCAGGCTCTTCAGTTTCGTGCGCACGAACGCGCCGCCCTTGCCGGGCTTCACGTGCTGGAAGTCAACGATGCGGTAGTTCTCGTCCTCGAATCGAATAGTCATGCCCGTACGAAATTGATTGGTTGAGATCACCGATCGGCCTCCCGAATGAAAGAAAATGCCGACCCCAGCCGCGCGCTGGATAGCCGACCTGTGGACCAGCATCTTACACGAAGACGGCTGCCTTTTCAGCAGCCCCCGCCGCCGCGACGCGCGACGCAGCCTACCTCAGCGGCCTCAGGAGAGCGTCAGCAGCCCCCGATCCATCTCCGTCAGGACCTCCACGCCGGTCTCGGTCACCGCCACCGAATCTTCGATGCGCACGCCGCCCACCCCTTCCAGGTATATCCCCGGCTCGATGGTCACCACCATGCCCGGCTCCAAGACGTCCTCCGAGCGCGAACTGAGGCCCGGCTCCTCGTGCACTTCGAGCCCGACCCCATGCCCTAGGCCGTGTTTGAAGAAGTCGCCGAGGCCTTCGCCTTCAATGACATCGCGCGCCACCTTGTCCACGTGGCGGCAGGCGATGCCCGGCCCGGCTTCTCGACGTGCCGCCTCCTGCGCCTCGAGCGTGACCCGGTGGGCACGCGCCTCTTCGGGCCCCACCTTGCCCGTAGAGAAGGTCCTTGTGATGTCGCTCGCGTACCCATCGACCACGGCGCCAAGGTCCACCACCAACAGCCCGCCCTGCCCGATGACGGTGTCGCCCGGTTCCGCGTGAGGCTTTGCACTATTGGGCCCCCAGGCAAGGATATAGGGGAACGGGATGCCCTCAGACCCATGCTTCCGCGCCCACACCTCCAGCTCCAAGGCCACATCCCGCTCGGTGCGGCCCACCACCTGCATCAGACTGAGTCGCTCCATCACCTGCACGGCAAGGAGCGACGCTTCGCGGACGGCCCGCAGTTCCCCGGCGGACTTCACGCGACGCATCTTGCGAACGTGACCACGCACCAGCGATACGTCCAACCCCTCGAGGGCGGGCGCAAGTGCTTCCCACTCCTCCACTTTCAGATGGTCCTTCTCCACGCCGAGACAGCCCTCAAAACCTTCCACAAGTTCCGGGGCCAGAGGAGAGAAGGCGCCCTCCAGCTCGACGAAACGAGCAACCGGCGCCTGTTCGCGAGCCTGCACCCTATAGCGGAAGTCCGACACGAGCAGGCACTCGTCGGGGCGGACGAGCACGACTCCAGCGCTCCCAGTGAACCCGGTGAGATACCGGATGTTGACCGGGTCGAAGACGAGAAGACCTGACAGACCATCAAGCCCCAACGAAGACCGTAACGTTTCCAGCCTGTCGTCGTAAGGCCTGTCGCCGGCGTCATCGACCACTTCCACCACTCCTCTCGCTTTGCGACTCATCCGGTCCCTCTCCACGCCCGTCAGAACACCCCACGGAAGCGATCAGCGCGCGCGCCGCCCGTCGATACCCCTCGGGTCCCTCCCCGGAGACGGTCAGCGAAACCACGTCTGATATCACCGAAACGCGCCGCCATGATTCCCGTGTGGTCACGTCCGACAAGTGCACTTCAGCTATCGGCGCTTGCACCAGCTCCAACGCATCGCGGATCGCGTAGCTGTAGTGGGTCCAAGCTCCCGGATTCACGAGCATGGCTCCGGCCCGGGCGCGATACTGGTGGATCAGCCGAACGAAGCCTCCCTCGTCATCCGTCTGGTGGCAGATGCAGCGCCAGCCGTGTTCCTCGGCCTCGGCGCTCACCAGCGTCTCCAAATCGCGCAGGGTGACGGTTCCATAGTGGGCGGCCGGTCTCTCTCCAAGCAGGCCGAGGTTCACACCGTGCAGGAGCACGAGCAGCCCGCCGCCCGGTTGGTCGTCGGGCCTGTCTCCTTTGGAGGTCGCTGCATGCGTCATACCAGGATCACCGCCAATCGAGCCGCAAGTAGTCCTTCCTCGACGTGGACACCCCACACCGGGTCTCCCACGGCCCGCAGGCACACCAGACCGAGCCCTGCGGCGCTCACTTTCTTGTCGCGGCCCGCAGCGTCCATCACATCGCCTTGCGTGACGCGCGATCGTGGTGGGCAGGCCGAAGCGGGCAAGAAGCGCGCGGACACGGGGAAGCACCTCCTTGTTCAAGCCGCAGCTGGACTCACTGACGGCCAGCACCACCAGCAAGCCGAGCCCGACCGCGGCCCCGTGCGACAACGCGCCGTATCCCATCGCATGCTCCAGAGCATGCGCCACCGTGTGACCCAGGTTCAACACCGCTCGTCGCCCATGGTCCCTCTCGTCTTCTACGACGATCTCCGCCTTCGACCGCACGCACCGCTCCACGATCCCGCTCACCCGTGACGGGTCGCGAGCCAAGATGTCCGCCGCGCCCGACTCCAACTCCCGCAGGAAAGGCTCGCCCGAGAGAAGCGCGTACTTGACCACCTCGCCCAGACCCGAGGCGAAGTCCAGCTCGGGCAAAGACCGCAGTACACTCTGATCGGAGACCACCAACTCCGGCTGATAGAACGCACCCACCAGGTTCTTGCCGCCCGCGAGGTTGACCCCCACCTTACCGCCCACGCTGGAATCGACCTGAGCCAGAAGGGTGGTGGGGATCTGCCAGAAGCGGACGCCGCGAAGGTAGGTGGCTGCGACGAATCCGGCCAAGTCGCCCACAACCCCGCCTCCGACTGCGACCACGATGTCGTCCCTCCGGGCGCCTTGATCGACCAGCCACTCCCAGCACCCGACCGCGACCTCAATGCTCTTCGACGCTTCTCCAGGCGTCAACAGGTAGACCGCCGGAGCGCAGTCGCCGGAGCTGAGCGCGCGCAGGACTTCCGCCCCCACGTGGACCCACACCGCCTGGTCGGAGACGACGAAGAGTCGGGAGCCCGCTCGGCTCGCTCCAGCCACGCGCGACGGCAACCCATCCAGTGAGTCCCATCCACCGACTATCGTCGACAAAGGAGGAGATGCCCCGACTTCCACCTTCCAGAGCGATCCGCTGGTCGGCCGAGAGGACACCCCACTCACTTCGGCCTCGCGTTGACGCACGGCTGCAACAACCAGCTGCGCCGCCTCTTCAGTGTCAAGGCCCGACACATCAAGCACCACATCCGCGGTGCGGAGATACGACGCTCGACGCGCGTCGGCAAGAGCGGCAAACTCTTCTTTCGATTGCGCGAGCGGGCGTCCTGTGTGGCGCACCCGTTCCCAAAGGATCTCCGTCTGCGCCGACAGCAGGAGCACGAAGCCCCCCGCCAAACGCTCCGCGGACTCGGCCCAGGTGACTGTGCCTCCTCCGAGGGCGACCACGATCCCTCCCGCCACCTCCGCCGCTGAGTCGAGTACCTCCGCGAGCGCCCGCTCCTCGACTCTCCTGAATCCTTCCTCTCCCCGCTCCGCGAAGATGCTCTCGATCGACGC
>DASRMJ010000125.1:0-4255 GCA_035647995.1 Thermoleophilia bacterium
TCAGTCGGCTGCGAACTCGATCTTCTCCGGCCGGCGGCGCAGCCTGTCGAACACCAGGTAGACCACCGGCACGATGATGAGTGTCATGGCCGTGGACGAGATCAGGCCTCCGATGACCACCACCGCCAGCGGTCGCGACAGAAACGAGCCCTCGCCTAGGCCGAGGGCCATGGGGGAGAGGGCCAGGATGGTGGCCACGGCCGTCATGAGGATGGGGCGCAGTCGGCGCCGACCGCCCTCGATCACAGCGGTGTGGGCGTCCATCCCTTGGTCACGGAACTGCTCCACCAGATCGAGCAGAACGATGGCGTTGGTCACCACGATACCGATCAACATGAGCAGGCCTATGAGGCTGGGCATGCCCAGGCTCGTACCGGTGAGCAGCATGAGGACGATGGCGCCCACAGCTGCGAACGGGATGCTCACCAAGAGGATCATCGGGTTGAGGAGGCTGCGGAAGGTGCCCACCATGATCAAGTAGACCACGATGATCGCCACCAGCATCGCCAACCCGAGGCTGCGGAACATGTCGTCCATCTGAGCGGTGGCTCCCGACAGCTCCCAGCGTGACCCATCGGGCAGCTGGAGCCCTTCGAGGGCGGTGCGGATGTTGGTGGAGGTGTCTCCTATGTTGTTGCCCAGGGAGGTCACCGACACGGTGACCGTGCGCTCGCCGTCGGTGTGCGTCACCTGGACGGGCTCCTGAACCAGGGTCACGTCCGCCACCGAGGACAGGGGCACGATGCCCGTCGCGCTCGCGAGCGGCAGGTTGCCGAACGTCTCCGAAGTCATCCCTGCCATGGCGGGGAACCGTACGAAGGCGGCGAGGGGGCCTTGGTCGGTGGGCACGGTGCCCAGCGGCATGCCGTTCAGGACGAGTCCGACGTAACCCCCGATGGAGGTGGCGTCGAGACCGGCCGCCGCGGCCTTGGCCGGGTCCACCTTGACTGCGATCTGCGGCATGCGCTCCGAGAGGTTGGAGGCGACGGAGGCGAGGCCGCTCACGCTACCGAGTCGCGTGACGACGGCGGAGTTGGCTTCTTCGAGCACGGTCGGGTCGTTCGCGTAGACGCGCACTTCGATTACCGAGGTGTCGCCACCCATGGACTCCCCAGCGCTGAACGAGACATCGCCGAGCCCGCCGGTCGCATCGACGCGGGCGCGGAGATCGTCGATCATCGCGGTCTTGTCGAGCTTGCCGTCGGTGTTCACGGTGAAGGCCGCGCGGGCGCCCGAGGCGTTGACGCCTCCGCCGGGACCGAAGAGTCCGCCGGTGCTGCCGATGGTCACCTGATAGGACACGACGCCGGGGGTCTCGGCCAGCATTGCCTCGAGCTTGGCCGCTGCGTCCGAGGTGACGGCCGTCTCCGTGCCCGCCGGGAGCTGCTGGGTGATGGTCAGCCCTGTCTCACCGGACTGGTCCATCAAGTTGGTCTGGAGCAGGGGAGTAAGGGCCAGGGAGCCGCCGAAGACGGCGAACGCGGCCACCACTGTGATCAGCTTGTGCGAAATGGCGAAGCGGAGCGCCGGAAGGTAGAGGCGTTGGAGAAGGGTGGTCTGGTTGCTCTCGCGGTGCCCCACCTGCTTCTTGGAGAGCAGGAGCGTGACCGCAACCGGCACCACAGTGAAGGCGACGACCAGGCTGGCCAGCAACGCGAAGGTCACCGTCAGCGCGAAGGGGCGGAAGAACTCGGAGGAGATACCGCCCACGAAGCCCAAAGGCAGGAACACCGCCACCGTCGTGAGGGTGCTGGCCGTGATGGCCGCGGCGACCTCGCGGGTGGCCGTGTAGGCCGCGGTGCGGGGGTCGTCGCCCTCCTGGAGGTGGCGATAGGCGTTCTCGAGCACCACGATGGCGTCGTCTATCACGCGTCCGATGGCGATGGTGAGGCCGGAGAGCGTGAGCATGTTCAGAGAGTTGTTGCGTCCCCACAGAATGATCAGCGCCACGATGACGCTGAGGGGGATCGATATCCCGGCAACGATGGTGGAGCGCCAACTGCGGAGGAAGAGCAAGATCACAAGTATTGCGAAGAATGCTCCTAGTATCCCTTCCTCCCACATCGACCGGATGCTCTGCGTGATGTAGGGGGCTTGGTCGACGACCGTCGTGACCACGGCACCCTCGCCGAGGTCGGCTTCGATCTGGGGCAGAAGGTCGGCGACCGCGTTGGAGATGTCCACGACGTTGCCGTCTGCCGACTTGGTGACAGCGATGCCCACGCTGGGTTCGCCGTTGGTGCGGGTTATGGAGGTCGCGGCCGAGGGGACGATGCTGAGCTTGGCCACCTGGCCGAGCGTGACCGGCGCAGCGGGCGAGGTCGGGGAGCCGGCGGATGCCGCTCCGGCCGTCGCGCCCGGCTGCGCGGCTCCGCCTGGAGCGCCGCCCACTGCGCCGCCGGTTATCCCGGCGGCGGCGGAAGCCGCGCCGGAGGTCTTGACCGGAAGGGCGGCCAGGGCCTCAAGACTGGTTGATCGGCTGGTGACGCGCACCGGGACGCTGGCACCGTCGGTGGTCAGGGTGCCTGCCGGCATCGAGACGTTGGCCGCCTGCAGCGCGGCCGCGATCGCCTGGGGCGAGACGCCGAGAGTGGCCATCGCCATGGGCTGGATCTCTATCTGCAGCTGGGAGCTCGACACCCCCGACAAGGATACGTCCGCGACGCCCGGCACCTGCTGGAGCTTGGCGAGCACGCGTGTCTGGACGAGTCCGGCCAGTTGCTCCGGCGGCAGCGGCGAACTCACCGCCAGTTGGATCACAGGCATATCACCGAAGCTGATGGCCTGGACCCGCGGCTGGACCCCGCTTGGAAGCGCGAACTGGGCGCGGTCGATTACCTGCTGCACGGCCGCTTGGTTGGCCTCCATATCCGCTCCGTACTCGAACATGGCCACGATGATGCTCATGCCCTCGTTCGAGTAAGACGTGAGGTCCTGAAGACCGGGGAGCCCCTTGATGCCCGCTTCGAGCGGGGTGGTGACGCCTCGCTCCACGTCGGCCGGAGAGGCGCCCGGTTCCATGGTGAACACCGTCAAGGCCGGGAACTCGATGTTCGGTATCAGTTCCTGGCGCAGCGAGGTTATGGCGAAGCCGCCGACCAGCACCACGGCGATGACGGCGAGCGCCACCACCGAGCGGTTTCGAAGGGAGATTCGGGTGAGCCAGCTCATTCGTCCTCTTTCTGAGTCGAGAGTTCTTGGGTGTGGAGCGTGTCCCAACGCTGCAGCAGCGCCGGCAGTTCCCGCTGCATGAAGGCCAGGAAGTCGCGGGAGTCACGTAGTCGGGCCAATCCCTCCACCGAGCGGTCGTCGGCCGCCTCCATCGCTCGTTCGAGCAGCAGGAGAGGGATGATCGAACGGTGGGCGTGTTCTCGGAACATGCCTGCCATGGACCCGGTGCGGATGCGGAAGTAGTCGTGGCGGTCCCCCGGCAGGGACAGTCGCTCGATCACGCCACGTTCGATGAGCAGCCGAGTCATCGAACTCACGGAGCCCTTGCTCGCGCTTAGGGCCTCCACGAGTTGATCCATCGACTGGCGCGGTGGATCGCACATCAGCAGGCGCCCGAGGATGCGTCCGGCCATGCGCGGCATGCCGTGGTCTTCGAAGGCCAGTCCGAAGTCTTCGATCACCTGCGCTTGCCCGGCGGGGCGATCCGCTTGGTCCATCCAGGTGCCTTTCGTGAAGCTTCAAGTCGTGTGTTCATCGTGTGGCCGGGAGCCCTGCGCCCCCATGCGGTACGATGCGGGTCTCCGCGAGTCCGTCCAGCAGGGGCGTCGTCGGCGACGCGGCATACTACCATTCAGTCCGTTCAGTCACAACTGAACACCAGTCGTCGCAAGGCGCTCTTGAGACCGGTTTTGGACCGCGCGACGATGTGATACGTTGTGTTGTGCATCCGATAGGACCCCACTGCAAGCGCTGCGCCGAGTGTCTCGGGTTTCCGCCTCCTTTGCAGGATATTCCTCTCGTTTGCGGCAGGATACATCTCGCACTGGAGGATCGATGAGTTCGAAGCTGTACGTGGGCAACCTGGCCTACGACGCGACCGATGCCGCTCTGGAGGAGCTCTTCTCCGCATACGGCACGGTCACCTCGGTCGCGCTGATCAGCGACCGCGACACGGGCCGCCCCAAGGGGTTCGGCTTCGTGGAGATGTCCAAGGAAGAGGAAGCGCTGGCCGCCAAAGCCGCTCTCGACGGCACTGAGTTCGGCGGTCGGTCCATCAAGGTGGACGTGGCGAAAGAGCGTCCCC
>DASRMJ010000126.1:0-8343 GCA_035647995.1 Thermoleophilia bacterium
GTCAGTTGGGTCTTCTACGGCGGCTACTTGGTCCTGCGGGAGACGGCCAGCTGGAGAGGAAGGAATGCCGCTCTGATCGCGATCGCAGGCATGTTCCTCATCGTGTTCACGTTCTTGGGCATAAACCTGTTCGTGCCGGGGCGCCATGATTTCAACTGAGTTCTCGACGTCGGTCCGACTCGCACACTCAGCAGTCGTCGACGCGTCGACCTAAGAGGCTACGGCCGCATGCATATCGCCGCCATCGGAGTGAATCACAAGACCGCCTGTCTCGAGGTGCGCGAGCGCGTGGCTCTGACCGACGCCGCCGCGCAGGGACTTCTCGCACGCCTTCTCGCGCGCGCCGAACTGGGCGAAGCCGTTGCCGTGAGCACCTGCAACCGCACGGAGATCTACGTCACCGGGGAGTCTCTCCCCCTCAGAGAAGCCGTGCTGGAGGAGTTGTGTGTCGCCACCGGCGTCTGTCGCGAAGACGTCGTCGAGAGCGTCTACTACCACGAAGACGATCGAGCGGTCGACCACCTGTTCGCCGTCGCCGCCTCCCTCGACTCCATGGTCCTCGGTGAGGCGCAGATACTGCACCAGCTGAAGTCGGCGTACCAGACAGCCGAAGAGGCGAAGACGACCGGGGCTGTGCTCAACAAGCTGTTCCGTCGCTCCTTCGAGGTGGGCAAGCGGGTGCGCAGCGAGACCCGCATCGGCGAGAACTCGCTCTCGATCGCATCGGTCTCCGTCGACCTGGCCCGCAACGTCTTCGGCGATCTGTCGTCGCGCTCGGTGTTGGTGGTCGGGGCGGGGGAGATGGCCGAGCTGGTGCTCACCCACTTGAAGGGTCACGGCGTCAGCCACGTGCGGGTGGCCAACCGCACCTTCGAGAGGGCAGCCGAACTCGCCGAGCGGTTCGACGGCGACGCCGTACACTACGAACGGCTGCTGGAGCACCTGATGGCGGTGGACATCGTCATCACCTCGACGGCGGCCACGCAGCCGATCATCGGCCGCAAGGACATGGAGCGGGTGATGAAGGGCCGCAAGAACCGCCCCATCTTCTTGGTGGATATCGCCGTTCCGCGCGACGTCGAGGCGACGGTCAACGGCGTCTACAATGCCTACCTCTATGACATCGATGACCTCCAAGAGGTCGTGGCCTCCAATCTCGGCGAGCGCAAACAGGAAGCCGCCACCGCCCGCGAGATCGTCTCCGAGGAGGTCGAAGCATTCCGCGCGTGGCTCCGCTCTCTGCAGGTCGTGCCCACCATGGTCGACCTTCGCCGCTGGGCCACCGGCGTCAAGGACGAGGAGTTGGAGAGGTACCTGGCTCGGATGCCCGACCTCACCGAGGATCAGCGCGAGAAGGTCGCCGCCCTGGCCCACTCTCTCGTGAACAAACTGCTCCATCCTCCCACCGTGCGCGTCAAGGAAGCCGCCAGCGAGGGGAGCGGGTACCGCTACTCCGAGTCGCTGCGAGAGTTGTTCGGTCTCGACGAACAGCCGCGGGCCGCGGACCCACCACCGCCCGCCGACGCGCCGCCTGTCGCGGTCGCGTCCGCAGGCACCGCGGCTGCCGGCACCGAGCGGGCGGCCTCAGGCACAGCGGGAGCGCCCCCGGGCGCCGCGGGAGCGCCCGCCGAACACATCGAAGAGAGGAGCACGTCATAAACACGCAGCGTGTGGTCATCGCATCGCGTCGGAGCCGGCTGGCCATGACGCAGAGCCGCTACGTACAGGCGCTTCTGGAAGGACTCGAGCCCGGGCTCGAGGTGGCTATCCTGGAGATCGTCACCAGCGGGGACAAGATCCTCGACTCTCCTCTCTCCCAGATCGGGGACCGAGGCCTTTTCGTGAAGGAGATCGAGGAGGCGCTCCTCTCGGGTGACGCAGACCTGGCTGTGCACAGCGCCAAGGACGTGCCCACTGCGCTGCCCGAAGGTCTCGATCTCCTCGCGTTCCCGGAGCGTGAGGATCCATCCGATGTGTTCGTGGGTTCTCTTGAGTCGTCCGCGGGCCTGACGTCGGGACGGCGCATCGGCACGAGCAGTCTGCGTCGCCGTTCCCAACTCCTCGCCCGCTTCCCGGGTCTCGAGATAGTGGACATCCGCGGGAACGTCGAGACCCGCATCCGCAAGATACAAGAGGATGGGCTCGACGGCACGATCCTTGCGGCCGCCGGCCTGAAGCGCCTGGGTCGTTTCGACGAGGCCGCGTTCTCATTCTCCGACGAGGACATGCTGAGTGCGGTGGGGCAGGGCTCCCTCGCCATCGAGGCTCGGCGCGGCGACCAGCGCGTGGCCGCGCTGCTCGCCCGCTTAGATCACGCCCCCACGAGGGCCGAGGTGCTGGCCGAACGGGCATTGATGCGCGCTCTGGAGGGCGGGTGCCAGGTCCCCATCGGCGCCCGGGCGCGCCTGACAGGAGACGTCTTGCACCTCGTCGCCTACGTCGGCTCGATCGACGGCTCGCGCAGCGTACGCATGGGGCGCGCGGGATCGGCCGAGGCTCCTGCGGAGCTCGGCGAGGAGCTGGCGGCCGAGATGCTCGTTGCCGGCGCCGACGAGATCCTGGCCCAGGTGCGAGGGGCGACCGGGTGAGTCACGAAAGGACGGCGCCGCCCGCGGGCGAGGGAGCGTCTTCGGGCGATCCCGGTCCCGCGCGGCATCGCGCCGGTCCTGTGCCAGGGGAACTCCCTCTGGCGGGTCGGCGTGTCGTCGTGACGCGGCCGCGGGCGCAGGCCGCCGGCCAGATCGAGGCTCTGCGCGCACTGGGAGCGGAGGTCATCGTCTTCCCGACGATACGCGTCGAACCCGTGTTGGCGTCACAGGAGATCGAGCTCATGACCTCGGCCGTGGGATCGTACGACCTAGTCGTGTTCACCAGCGTCAACGCGGTCGACTGCTTCTTCGAACGACTCCGCGAGGTCGGCAAGGATGCCTGCGCCTTGGGGCGAGCCTCGGTTGTCGCTGTCGGCCCCAAGACCGCCGCGGCGTGCTCGGCACACGGTGCGGCCCCCGACACGGTCCCGGACACGTTCGTGGCCGAGGGGGTGCTGCAGGCTCTCGCCGGTCGCGACCTGTCAAGCACCCGCATCCTGATGCCCCGGGCGCGCGAGGCGAGGGAGACCCTGCCGGAGTCGTTTGCCGCGGCGGGAGCCGTGGTGGACGTGGTCGCCCTCTACGACACCCTCCCCGAACGCTATACCGCCGAGGAGATCGAGCTCGCTCTCGGCGCCGATTACGTCACCTTCACCTCCGGCTCGGCGGCGCGCAGTTTCGCGGCGTTGTTGCGTTTCGGAGGTTTCGGCGCCGAACTCGCCCGCGTCGCGGCGACTTCCATCGGTCCGGTGACGTCTCGGGTCGTGCGCGAAGAAGGCATGCGTGTTCTCGTGGAAGCCGAGAGCTACACGATCGACGGCCTCGTGGAGGCCGTTGTCGCCCATACGGTATACTCGCCCGGTTCAGGTTAGCCCGCCCGCGCTCCCGAAGTCGCGTACGTCGCCGCCGGATCAGCCCGGCGACAGGGGAGCGTTCGGCCCCATCTTTCGGTCAGTCGGAGGTCTTGGCAGACAATGTACTTCCCCACCTATCGTCCGCGGCGCATGCGGCAGACCGACAGTCTCCGCTCCATGATCCGC
This sequence comes from Thermoleophilia bacterium, assembly GCA_035647995.1. Taxonomy (GTDB): domain Bacteria; phylum Actinomycetota; class Thermoleophilia; order RBG-16-64-13; family RBG-16-64-13; genus JAHJSA01. The sequence continues at coordinate 3,629 of DASRMJ010000126.1, forward strand.
GAGACCCACCTACACCCGCACATGTTCATCTACCCTCTGTTCGCCACCTTCGGAGAAGATGTCCGTCGGCCGATATCGTCCATGCCGGGCGTGTTCCAATTCTCCATCAACAACCTCGTGGAGGAAGCGAAAGAGGTCGCCGCGCTGGGCATCCGGAGCATCCTGCTCTTCGGGCTGCCCGAGCACAAGGACGAGGTGGGTTCCTCCGCATACGATTCCGAGGGGATCACCCAGATGGCGATCCGCGCCATCAAGGAGCACGTACCGCAACTCACCGTGGTGGCCGACGTGTGCCTCTGCGAGTACACGAGCCACGGGCACTGCGGCGTCGTGCGCGCCGACGGCTGCGTCGACAACGACTTGTCGTTGGAGTTGCTGGCCAAGACGGCCGTCAGCTACGCGGAGGCCGGCGTGGACGTCGTGGCGCCGTCGGACATGATGGACGGGCGCATAGGCGCCATCCGCTCGGCGCTCGACCAAGACGGCCACAGCGATGTGCCGATCTTCTCCTACTCCACCAAATACGCGTCGAGCTTCTATGGACCCTTCCGCGAGGCGGCCGACTGCGCTCTCCAGTTCGGAGACCGCAAGTCGTACCAGATGGACCCGGCCAACTCCGACGAAGGCGTGCGCGAAGCCTTCCTGGATATCGAGGAGGGCGCCGACATGATCATGGTCAAGCCGGCGCTTCCTTACCTGGACTTGATCTACCGGCTCAAGACCGAGACGCGCTTCCCCGTGGCCGCCTACAACGTGAGCGGCGAGTACGCGATGCTCAAGGCCGCCGCCGAGCGCGGGTGGCTGGACGAGAAGGCCGTCGTCATGGAGACCCTGCTCTCCATCCGTCGCGCCGGCGCCGACGTGATCATCACCTACCACGCCAAGGACGCGGCACGCTGGCTCGGCGAGCGTATGCCCATCGTCCCGCGAAAGCCATGAGCGCCCACCCGCACGGCGGCCCGCACGGCGATCCGGGAGTCCCTCGGAAGGCCGGCCATCCGCCGGACGTCGCGGCCTCGACGCCCGCAGGCGCGGCCGCGGAGCCCGGCCGGGTCGCCTACTCCCCCAAACTTATCGCCTGGGAGATCACCCGTTCGTGCAACCTCTCCTGCGTGCACTGTCGTGCATCGGCGGAGAAGGGTCCCTACCCGGGCGAACTCGACCTGGAGCAGGCCAAGGCCGTCATCGACGACATAGTATCTTTCAGCAACCCGGTCCTCATCTTGACGGGTGGCGACCCCCTCATGCGCGAGGACATCTGGGAGGTTGTTGAGTACGCGATCGGCTCCGGCCTGCGCACGGTGATGTCGCCCAACGGCACACTGGTCACGCCCGAGGCGGCCCGCAAGATGAAGGAGCTCGGCGTCCCGCGCATCTCCATCAGCATCGACTTCCCCACGGCCGAGCTGCACGACAAGTTCCGCGGCGTTCCCGGGGCCTTCGACGGTGCCGTGCGCGGCGTCAAGACCGCGATCGAGGCCGGGGTCCAGGTGCAGATCAACTCCACCATCACCCGCCTGAACGTCGAGTACCTCGACGATCTGCTCGCCCTGGCCGAAGACCTAGGAGCGGTCGCGCTGCATCCCTTCCTGCTGGTGCCCACCGGCCGCGGCAAGGAGCTCGGACCTGAAGAGCTGCCTCCCGAGGACTACGAGCGCACCCTGAACTGGGTCTACGATCGCCAGAAGACTTCAAAGATCTTCTTCAAGCCCACCGACGCACCGCACTATCACCGCATCATGCGGCAGCGGGCGAAGGCAGACGGCACCGATCTCTCGGAACTCAAGATGCATCCGCACTCCCACGCCGCCATGGCGGGCGGGGTAGGGAAGGCCGGCCATCCCGGCGACCTGGATTCCCACTCGCGAGGCTGTCTTGCCGGCACGGGGTTCTGCTTCATCAGTCACGTGGGTCACGTACAACCGTGCGGCTACTTCGACGTGGTCGCCGGCGACGTGAAGCAGCAGCCGTTCTCGGAGATCTGGCGTGACGCACCGCTCTTCCAGGACCTGCGCGACGTCGACAAGCTCAAGGGCAAGTGCGGCATCTGCGAATATCGGCGCGTCTGCGGAGGTTGTCGAGCTCGCGCCTACGAGGTGAGCGGCGACTATCTGGCCGAAGAGCCCTACTGCGTGTACGAGCCCGTGCGAAGGGGTTGCTGAGGCCGAGTCCCCCCGGGCTTCGTCCGTGGCTCGGGCCGCGGACGGGCCGCTCGGGCCGCGGACGGGCCGCTCGGGCCGCGGAACTCCTGTGCTACCATCGGACTATGTCGACCGCTTCACGAACCTACGTTCTTGACACCAATGCGCTGCTGAACGACCCGGATGTGATCTACTCCTTCTCGGGGGCCGAGGTGGTTATCCCGGCGGTCGTCATCGAGGAGTTGGACAAGATCAAGAGGAGGCGGGCCGATCGGCGGATCCGCTTCCACGGCCGAAAGGCCACCCGGTTGCTCTTCGAACTCTCTCAGCACGGCAGGTTGGTCGATGGCATCCGCTTGGTCAACGGCTCCCTCGTGCGTATCGACGAGATGCACGACATGGGCGATCAACCGCCCGAACTCGACCTGAAACGGCCGGACGATCAGATCCTCGCGTTGACCCGCTCGCTGAACGGCGGCCCCGGTGTGCACGCCACGTTGGTCTCGAACGACCTCAACCTGCTGCTGCGGGCCGAACTCCTGGGCTTGGGCACCTACCGCTTCGAGGGCAAGCTTGAGCACATGGTCGACAGCCGGCCCAGCCCCACCGAGTGGTTCAGAGAGCACGGGTTCACCCTGGCGCTCGGGGTGCTGGCAGCGTTGCTGCTCTTCTCCACGGCCTACTTGTACTACTCGCGCCCGGCGCCGAACCTCCTCGCCGATCTGAACGTGGCCGACGACGCGGGAGTGCTGCGCGACCTCGGTGTGAGCGTCCAGGTGCTCGAGGGGTACTACCGCGACAGGCTGGCCGGGGACTCCACCGATGTCTCGGCGATGGTCAATCTGGGGAACCTTCTCTTCGACCAGGAGAGGTATCTCGAGGCGGTGGAGTTCTATCGAAGTGCTCTCGCCATCGATCCGGAGAAGCCCAGCGTCCGCACCGACCTCGGTATCGCGCTTCTCAATCTCGGGCACTACAAAGAGGCGGTCCAGGCATTCGAGCAAGCGACCCGCGACGCTCCCGAACACGCGCTGGCTCACTACAATCTGGGCATCGCTCTTGCGCAGGGCGGCGACCAGGCCCGGGCGCTCGAAGAACTGGAGACCGCGATCAATCTCGCGGCCGACACCGGCGCGGTCCCCTTGGATACGGCCCGGTCCCTGATCGCGGATCTGCGAGCGAAGCTGGGCGGGGGCTGATTCGGAGGGATCATTCTCGCTGCGGATCATTGGCATCCCGGTTCCTCGGGTATTCCCTCGACGAACCGTGTCCGACAGTGGTAGCATACGGGCGTTCCTTGTCAGCTCCAGGGGGAAGTCTTGCGCAAGCGCATCGCTTGGATAGCATTATCCGGTCTTGTCCTGCTCGCTTTCGTGACGGTGCTCGGATTCCGCGAGACCTCGAAACCCTCCTTCTGTTCCAGTTGCCACATGATCGAGCCATACAAGGCCTCGTGGGACACCTCCACCCATGCGGCCGTAGGCGTCGGGTGCGTCGATTGCCACTTCGAACCCGGGGCCGTTGGCTACACCAAGGGCAAGCTCTACTCGTTCATCAAGCTCACCCAGTTCGCCGCCGGGTCCACCGAGAAGAAGCCGGAAGCCGGGAAGTTGGTCCTGGGTGCCGCCTGTATCCAGTGCCACGACTACGTGCGCAATCCCGACGACCCTCGCTATCCCACAGGCATCATTGTGGAGGGGATCACCTTCCCGCACCAGTTCCACGTGGACGAAGCGAACCTGCTCTGCAGTGACTGTCACAGCGGCATCGTCCACGGCTCCGCCCTCGTCGGAGCAGAGAAGCCCCAGGCTGCCGCCGACCCCAGCTTCTGCAACACCTGTCACACCGGCGACTTCGCGCCCATCCTCTTCACGGCCATCGAGTCCGCGGGGCGGGAGCATCCGGGTGCCCCCAAGATCGACGTCAACGTGTGGCGCAACATCCACTGGCGCGTCGCGGGCGCCCCCGCCGTCGTCGACGGTGTCCAGTACGACAAGATCGAGAAGGACACCTGCCTGGCCTGCCACCAGGAGCCCACCGTGGCCAAGGCGTGCAAGAGTTGTCACGCCGCCCGTGTGCCGGAGTTCTCCGCGTCGCCTCAGGCGGCCCGGGCCAGCATGATCCCGGTCGTGCTCTTCGCCTTCCTGTTTGCCCTCTTCATGGTGTCGGTCTTCCTGCGAAGGCACGAGAAGGAACGCTTCTTCTCGTCGGTCGTGCTGCGAATCGTCGCCGTCGCGGTCGTCTTGTCCGACGCTTTCGTTGTCTACTTGATCGTGAACGACGTGCTGCGTGAGCAGACCGGCCACCACGAGGTTGGGCCGACCACCGTGTGGGTCAGCTATCTCCTGCTCAGCGTGGCCCTGGTTGCGTTCCTGCTGTTCGAGGCCGGGTTACTGCCCAGCCCCCTGCACAAGGTCGGTCTTCCACGCGAGGATGAGGATGAGTTCCTCGTGCCGAAGCCCATCCGCAGGATGAAGGCGAGGACGTCGGGGAGCCCGTCCTCGAGCGAGGGTTCCCCGAGCGAGGGCCCGTCCGGTGGTGATGCCTCCAGTGCGGATCGGGCCGCCGCCCACC
>DASRMJ010000127.1:0-4908 GCA_035647995.1 Thermoleophilia bacterium
GTCTTCGCGCCCGGATTGCTCGCCGGGACGACGGCGCCCAACTCGGGTCGGCTGTCGGTGGGGACGAAGAGCCCGCTTACCGGAGGGATCAAGGAAGCCAATTCGGGCGGTCAGGCGGCCCAGCGGCTGGGCCGCCTGCGCGTGGCGGCCGTCATCGTGCAGGGGAGCCCAGGAGACAAGCGTTACGTGCTCCACCTGTCGAAGGAAGGTGCTCGCCTCGACGACGGTGCTCCCTACTGGGGGCAGACCAACTACGAGTGCGCCGCCGCCTTGCGCGCGGCCTACGGCGAGAAGGTGGCGACCATTCAGGTGGGCCCCGCCGGCGAGATGGGGTATCGCAATTCCACCGTCGCAGTGACTGACCCCGAAGGCAATCCCGCCCGCCATGCCGGCAGGGGGGGCGTGGGTGCGGTTATGGGCGCGCGTGGCTTGAAGGCTATCGTGGTTGACGATGCCGGCACGGAGCGGCCTTCGATCGTCGACAAGGACCGCTTCGACGTCGCTCGCAAGACCCTGGTGGATGGGCTGAAGAGCCATCCGGTCACCGGCCAAGGACTTCCCAACTACGGCACCGCGATCCTGATCAACATCATCAACGAGGCGGGAGGTCTGCCCACCCGCAACTTCAGCCTGGGCCGCTTCGACCGAGCCGAAGCCATCTCTGGCGAGACCGTGCACCAGAATTGCGAAGACCGCGGCGGCAGGCGCGAACACGCCTGCATGACCGGCTGCGTCGTGCACTGTTCCAACGTCTACAACGACAAGAACGGTGCGTACGTCTCGAGCGGCGTCGAGTACGAGTCTATCTGGGCGCTCGGCGCCAACTGCGACAACGACGATATCGATGCCATCGCCCGCATGGACAGGCTCTGCGATGAGCTGGGACTTGACACCATCGAGATGGGCGACACGTTCGCGGTCGCGATGGAGGGCGGGGCCATCCCGTGGGGTGACGCCGGCCGCATGATCGAGTTGTTCGAGGAGGTGCGTCAGGGGACCGCTCTTGGACGCCAACTGGGCAACGGCGTGGTGCACGCCGGGCGCGAGTTCGGCGTGTCGCGCGTCCCCGCGGTGAAGGGTCAGGGCATCCCCGCGTACGATCCGCGTGCGGTCAAGGGGATCGGCGTGACGTACGCCACCAGCACGATGGGTGCCGATCACACCTCCGGATACGCGGTGGCCACCAACATCCTGAAGGTAGGCGGAGACGTGGATCCGCTCGTCGCCGAGGGCCAGTGCGCGTTGTCCAACGGTCTCCAGCAGGCGACCGTGCTGTTCGACTCGGCCGGTTTCTGCGTGTTCCTGGCGTTCGCGGCGCTCGATCAGCCGGACTCGTTGGCGGCGATGCCCGAGATGATCAGCGCCATGTACGGCGTCGACTTCACGGTGAACGACATCGGGCCCTACGGCGAGACGCTCTTGGCGTTGGAGCGCGACTATAACCGGGCGGCGGGCTTCACCGCCGAGGACGACCGACTGCCGAAGTTCTTCAGCGAGGAGAGGTTGCCGCCGCACGATGTCATCTGGGACGTCAAGGACGAGGATCTCAACCAGGTGTGCGGGTGGAGCCCGGTGATGGAGTTCTGACGTGACCCTGTGTTCGGGGAACGTGAAGGGGGGCGGGGCGCGATCGCGCCCCGCCCCCGCTCTTTCCGCCCCGGCACCGGGGCTGTCCTGCGGTGGTCGCGGGGGGTCACGATGGTGGTGACGGTGAAACTCGGATCGACGTTGCGTGAGAAGGCACCCCATTTCGTGGGCGGCGAGGGAACGGTGGAGATCCCGAGCGGGGCCGAGGGCAGGGTGATCGATGTGATGGCGGCTCTTGGGATCTCCGAGGACGAGGTCAACATCATCTATCGGAACCATCGCCTCGTGGCGCCGAGCGCGCACGTCGCCGATGGCGACCGCGTGGCGCTCTTCCCCCCGAACTTCATCCACTTCTCGCAGTTCTATCTCAAGCGCGACACGGAGTGACGTGCGGGCCGCGTCGCCTGGCTCTGTTCGAGGCGCGGCGGCCGCGGCCTTGGCGCGTCTGCCGCGCGTCTGCGGTGGTAGACTCTTGTCCTGCCAATATAGAGGGTCGAGGCCCTCGGATCGGGGATCTCTTCCATGATTGACGTGCGACTCTTTGCGACGCTGCCCATGCACTCCGCCACCGGACGCAAGCAGTTCCAGCTGGAACCCCGGGCACAGCTCACGGTGGGCGAGGTGGTCGACGCCGAGGGACTGCGCCGCGCCGATATCCACATCATCATGATCAACGGCAAGCACGCGTCGATGGACTCGGAACTCGTCGACGGTGACCGTCTTGGTCTCTTTCCTCCCGTCGGCGGCGGGTAGCTCCGTAACGATGTCGGCGCTGAGCGAAGGCTCTGAGGCGCGTGGGAGCGCCGAAGCGGCCGACGACAGGTTCGATGCCGCGCCCGCCGATCTGCCGACCAAGGTGCTCGTGTATTTCACCGTGCTGATCATGGCGGTGCTGATCGCGGGCGGGCTGCTTCAGCTGGTCCTGGCCGCGGGGAACGGAGACGCCGGGGGCATCGCCCGCGGCGCGGGGTTCGGTCTTCTCGGGCTGGCCGTGGTCCTGCTGCTGTCTGCGCGTGTCCCCACGGCCTACCGGCTAGAGGAGGACGCTGCTTTCGGCACGTTGCTCGTGATCGAGCGCCGTCGTTTCGCCCCCGTGCGCCTCGCTCTCTCCCGGTACGAGACCGCTGAGGGCGCACGGCGGGTTGTCTTCCCGTGGGTGCCACTGCTGTCCGGTTCGCGTTTCTTGGGGCTTCGCGGGGCGAAGGTCGAGGAGTCGCTCGCTGGATTCTGGTCGTTCGGTCGCGATGGGAGTCGGAGTGTCATCTTCTCCGGTAGCGGTCGGCCTCGCACCCTTGTCTCTCCTCTCGACCCGGCCGCCTTCCTCCATTCGGTCGGCGCCCGTCCCGATGTCGCTCACCTGAAGGGGGGAACGTTGGAGTCGCTTGGCGTGGCCGGGTGCGAACTCACACTGATGCGAGGTGACATCACTCTCGAAGTGGTCGATGCCATCGTCAACGCCGCGAACTCCTCGTTGCTCGGTGGGGGAGGAGTGGATGGCGCCATACACGAGGCGGGCGGCCCGGAGATCCTGGCGGGATGCCAAGCCTACCGGGCGGAGAACGGTCCGCTCCCGACGGGGAAGGCCATGGCGACGTCGGCCGGGCGCCTGCACGCCCGGCGGGTGATCCACACGGTTGGCCCGGTGTGGAGCGGAGGCACCGCCGGGGAAGTCGCCCTGCTCGCGGAGGCATATACGTCAAGCCTCACCGTGGCGGCCGGCGAAGGTCTCCGCACCGTCTCTTTCCCCTCGATATCCACCGGCGCCTATGGGTACCCGCTTGCGGCTGCCGCCGATGTGGCCCTCCGAGCGGTCACCGGATTCCTGCGGGCCCACCCCGGGGCGTTCGACGAGGTGCGCTTCGTGTTGTTCGGCGATGCAGCCCTCGCCGCCTACCGGACGGCTCTTGCGAGGATTGCGGATGATAGTGGGCAGATGGATCGATGACCGCCGCCGACCCCCTCGAGATACGCGCTTTCTTCCATCTGGCGACTGAGCTGGGTGGCGGCGGCCGCAGGTCGCTCGCGCACGAACCGGGCGCGACGGTCGCCTCGGTCGCGGCGGAGATCGGCATCGACGCGGCCGCTGTGGGACTCGTGATGGTTAACGGCCGCAAGGCCGAACTGGACGATCGGCTGTCGCCTGGCGACCGAGTGGCCTACTTCCCCGTGTACGTTCCGTATCACCGGGTCTACGGGATGTGCGTCCTGTAGTGGTCGGCCCGCGCGGCCCCGTGCGGCGCCCGGCGGCGAGACTGTCGGGCGCCGCTTCTCCGGGCGGAGGCCGCACTGAACGTCGTCCGGTGCCACCCCGCGTTCTCTGTGACTCGAGGACGGGACCTCTGGTAGATTGGTGTCCGGCGCCCGTCGGGCGCCGGACACTCGTGCGAGCGACTCATGAACGACTTGGGAGGCTATGATGCCGGTCGGTAAGAAGATAGAAGGTCTGATGGAGCGGTCCTCGTGGATCCGCAAGATGTTCGAGGAGGGGGGCCGGCTCAGGGCCGAGCACGGAGCCGAGAACGTCTTCGACTTCAGCCTGGGAAACCCCAACCTCGAGCCGCCCGCGGAGTTCCACAAGGTGCTGAACGAGCTGATCGCAGAGCCGTATCCGGGCCGCCACGGCTACATGTCGAACGCGGGCTACCTCGAGACCCGGCAGGCCATCGCCGACTATCTCACCGAAGAGCAGGGCGTGCCTGTCCACGCCGACAACATCGTGATGACGTCCGGCGCGGGCGGCGCGCTGAACGTGATCTTCAAAGCCATCCTCGACGCGGGTGACGAGGTGCTCGTGCCCAGGCCCTACTTCGTGGAATACGGTTCCTACGTCGACAATCACGGTGGCGTCCTCCGCCTGGTGGACACCAACCCCGACTTCAGTCTCGACCTCGACGGCATCTCAGCGGCCATCACGCCGAAGACCCGGGCCGTCATTCTGAACTCGCCCAACAACCCCACCGGACGCATCTACCCGGAGGGGACCGTTCGTGAGTTGGGCAGGCTCCTCGAACGCAAAGGGGCCGAGACGGGACGCATCATCTTCCTGATCGCGGATGAGCCGTACCGCAAGATCGTGTACGGGGACACAGCAGTGCCTTCTCTGATGGCAGCCTACAAGAACACGATTCTTGCGACCAGCTACTCCAAAGACCTCTCCTTGTCGGGGGAGCGCATCGGTTTCGTGGCTGCGGGCTCGGGCATCCGCGACATCCAGAAGCTCATGGGTGGGCTGGTTCTCGCGAACCGCATCCTGGGCTTCGTGAACGCACCCGCTCTCATGCAGCGGGCGGTGGCGAGGCTACAGGGAGTGCACGTGGATCT
>DASRMJ010000128.1:0-2447 GCA_035647995.1 Thermoleophilia bacterium
CAGCGAGATCAACCCCTCACTGGTCATGCTCAGCAGCTGCAACCAGGGGCAGACGGGCCCGCACGCGAAGCACCCCGGTTTCGGTTCGCAGCTCACGTAGCTGTCGGGGTTCACGCACGTCACCGGGTTCCCCGACGGAGACCCGTGCCTGCTCTACGGGCCCTACGTTCAGCAAGGGCGTCGTCAAGTCGGGCATGATCTGGGACGAGTTGGAGAAGGCCGGCGTCCCGGGCGTCCAGGGAGTCTGGTGCCACGAGGCCGGTGGCGGCCGCATGTTCAACATCGTGTCGATCAAGCAGGCCTACCCGGGGCACTCCCGCCAGGCCGCCTTGGTGGCGTCGCAGTGTCATGCGGGCGCCTACCTCGGAAGATGGGTCATCGTCGTCGACGAGGACATCGATCCGTCGAACACCTTCGACGTGTTGTGGGCCATCGCATCCCGCGTGGAGCCGTCGGAGTCGATCGACATCATCCGCAAGTGCTGGGGCGGGCCGCTGGATCCGCGTTCACCCGTGGGGCAGAAGAACTACAACTCCCGAGCCATCGTCGACGCGTGCCGCCCCTTCGATTGGAAAGACGACTTCCCTCCAGTGGCGGAGTCCAGTCCGGAGCTGCGTGAGAAGACGCTCGCCAAGTGGGGGGAAGTCCTGTTCGGCTGATTCGTTAGCCGTTCGAGGCGGCGCTTGGCGAAGATGCAGTGGACACACGGCGACCGGTCGGGGGAGGCCGCATGACCCGTCATGAGTTGAGTGAGAAGCTGGTTCTCGCCTGTCACATTCTGGCGGCCGAGGGTCACGGAGACATGATCCTCGGCCACGTGAGCGTGCGCATCCCCGGCGAGGAGCGCGTCCTGATGAAGGGCGCCGGGCTCGGTCTGGAAGAGGTGACAGAGATCGATCTCGTCGAGATCGATCTCGACGGGCGGGTTGTGGCAGGAGCGGCGCGACGCCACTCCGAGTATCCGATACACACGGAGATCTTTCGCGCGCGCGACGACGTGGGCGCCGTGGTGCACACGCACCCGCCTCACGCGGTGGCCCTAGGCGCTACCGGAGCTACCATCGAAGCCATCGGCCATGAAGGAGTCCTCTTCGCGGGCGCGCCGGTGTTCGCTGAGACGACCGCGCTCATCCGCACGCGGGAGGAAGGCGCGGCGGTAGCTGCCTGCCTGGGGAGAGATAGAGCGGTCCTGCTTCGCAACCATGGGATCGTCGTGGCCGGCGGCAACATCGAGGAGGCTGTCGTCTACGCCATCCTTCTGGAGAAGGCGGCCCGAGTGCAGCTCCTCGCCGGCGATGCCGGGCATCGCCGCGCGACGGCGTCGTCGGAACTCACCCGCAAGGTGGAGCAGATCTACCACGAGCGCAACATCCAGGACTTCTTTGACTACTACAGTAGGCGGGTGCGTGGAACGGCCCCCTTCCCGCATGAGTGAACCCCCGCGACGCCGACCCGGATGTCTGGGGGCGTTGGGCGCTCCCGCGCCGCCCATGAGGGCTGCAGCGCGGTCCCTGAGGGCTCTTGCGCCGCCCATGAGGGCTCCCGGGCCGCCCAGCCGAGGCGTGTCGAGGGGCTGAGCCGATGCTTCTGATCTACTGGGTCGTGTTCTTCCTGGCTGTGGCTGAGACCGGGGTGCAGCTCCTGCTGCCTCCGTACCTAACCTCTACCGGCGTGGCTGTGGCCAGCGTCGGCTTTCTCATGGCGCTGCTGGCCGCCGGGCGGCTGGGTTCACGCCTGGCAGGGGCCCATCTCTACGGTCGCGAGAGTCGGCGTCGCGTGCTGCTGGCGGTGTTGGCGGCGGTCTCGCTCAGCGCGCTGCCTTTCGCCTTCTCCCTGCCCGCTGCTCTTTCGGGATTGACGCTCTTCGTCCACGGGCTCAGCTACGGATTGGCCACCACGATGACGCTGGCCTTGTGCATGGAGAGGATCGAGCGGCCCAGCGACGCGGCCGCGATCATGGGGTGGTACACGGGATTCACCTCAGGCGGGCACTTCGTGGGTGCGGTCGTGGCCGGGTATCTGGCCGACAGGTGGGGGGTGGGCCCTTCGTTCGTGGCCATCGCGCTCACCACCGGGATCTCATTGCCGTTGATGGCCGGAGTCAAGTGGCCGGATCTGGTGAAGAAGGGGCGCGTTGTCGTGGGACGCGGCCACCGCGTCACGGAAGTCAGTGGGAGCGGTATCCTCGGTGGGGCGGAGGTCGCTGAAGGTCAACGCGACTCCGCGGCTGCCACGGCCGCGCCGGCGGAAGGTGACATGGAGTCATCGGCGGGCGGCGGTCGGGCTCCGCGGCTGATCAGCCTATTGCGGACTCTGCCTGCGCCCGTCTATCTGGCCGTTCTGCTGGCTTTCTACATCAACTTCCTCAACCAGATCACCAACGCCTTCTACCCCATATTCGCCCTACAGATGGGTCTCTCACTGACAATCGTGGGCTCACTCAAGGG
>DASRMJ010000129.1:0-3289 GCA_035647995.1 Thermoleophilia bacterium
GTGGACGCCCCTACGTCACGCCTCTGTCGGCGGCTCCGGGGGGACCGGCCCGAGGTGCCGCCGGACTGCGCGTGCACGTGGTCACGGGCGGCGGTGCGGGTGTCGATCTCACCCAGGAGCTGGTCCGGCTCGGCTTCAGCCCCTCACTGGGGGTGGTGAGCGTCTTCGACTCCGACTACCAGGCGGCTCAGGAGCTGGGCCTCATGGTGATCTCAGCACCTCCCTTCCAGCCGCTGAGTGCCGAGAGCATCCGCGAGCATCAGGAGTTGATCCACGACGCCGACTGCGTCGTTCTGGCTCCTCAGGTGTACGGCGAAGGCAACCTCGCCGACCTCGACGTGGCCCGCACCGCTCTCGAGGCAGGCGCCGCCGTCATCGTGGTGACGGATCCAGCCGTTGAAACCCGTGACCTGACCGGCGGGGCGGCCACCGCGCTGCAGGCCCGATTGCTCGAAGCCGGCGCGACGGCCGTGCCCGACGCCCATGCGGCGGTCATGAAGGTGAGCGCGCTGGCCTCACTATCCACGAAAGGCGGGTGAAGCCGCATGTGGGTGATCGTGCACGCGATGTCGGGCATGGCCCTCGGCGCGGTCTTGGGGTCGGCCGGAGTGGGGTTCCCGCTGTGGGGCATCCTGCTCGCCTCGCTGGCGGCGCACGCGCTGCTCGACATCGTGCCCCACTGGGACTACACGCGGCGTCGGCGTGCGTGGGCGTGGGCTCTCGCCGACACGCTGGCCGCCGCGCTGGCGCTCGGACTCGCGTGGCTGATCCTCGATCTACCCGGCTACGTCGTCTGGGCCGGACTCATCTCGGCGGCGCCCGACCTCGATGTGCTCGATGCGGTGCTTCCCTTCAAGAAGCACCGGCGTCTCTTCCCCAGTCACTGGAAGCCGTACCCGCACGGCAAGACGGGATCTCTGCCGGGCACGGTGATCCAAGGGCTGGTCGTGACCGGGTCGGTCGTGGTGCTGCTGCTCGCGCTCTGACCGACAGACGGCTACGGGGCCGATCCGCCCCGACGCCTCGCCGCTGACGGCTACCCGGACGGCTGTTCCACCGACTCCGCCTGCGGCGCTCCGGGGGTCAGCGGCATCTCGTAGATGCGCCAGGTCTTGTAGCGTCGGGCCCCCATGAACTCGGACGCCCGTAGGATCAAGTCGTTGGTCTCGAGCAACAGAGAGATGTCGCAGGTCTCGTAGCCCCGCGTCTCCCCATACCGCTTCACGTCGCGGTAGAGCAGCGCGTCGATGCCCAGCCGGCGGAACGCGGGACGCACCCCGAAGAACATGAGACGCACTCGCGGGATGTGCCGGCGGGTGAGCATGAGTCGTGCCACCCTCACGAGGTCTGAGTCGCCGTACCATCGCCAGCGAGGGCGCAGCGCGTAGTAGGGGTCGGGGAAGGCGCCGAACACCGCCGCGGGCTCACCGTCGACGTAGGCGAAGCGCACCAATCCCTCGTCCAGTATGGGACGCAGCGTGTCCACCAACGAAGCCGCCTCGCCGTCGGTGATGGGCAGGAACCCCCAGTTGTGGGACCACGCCTCGTTGTAGAGATCCACGACCAGGCGCACGTCGGCTTCGAGCGTCTTCAGCGAGATGTCACGCACAGTGATGTCTCGGCGCTGCTCCACCCGGGCGGCAACGGTCTCGAGACGGGCCGGGGCCGGTTCGTTCACCTGCACCAGGTAGGCGTGGTAGTCCATCACCTTGCGGAAGCCGTAGCCCTCGAGCAGGGTGGCGTAGTAGGGCGGATTGTGGGTCTGCTCGACGGTGGGAGGCGTGTCGAACCCGTCGATGAGCACGCCTTGGCGCTCGTGGGTGGCGTTCGAATACTCGCCCGGCCCCCGGATGGCGCTCATGCCTCGTGCGGACACCCACTCCTTGGCTCGGTCGAGCAGGGCGCCGGCCACGTCAGGGTCGTCGATGCAGTCGAAGAAGCCGAAGAAGCCTATCCGGCACGCGTGGTGGGCGTTGAACCGGTGGTTGATGGCGGCGGACACCCTGCCCACCACCTCCCCGCCCCGGCGCGCCAGGAAGTGCGTGACCTCCGCCTCGTCGTGGTATTCGTGGGCGCGGGTCATGAGTCCGGTGAGGCCCAGGAGACGGTTGCCCAGGAGGTCGCCGCGCAGCGGAGGTGTCCAGAAGGGATCGCCCCGATGGAGCCGCCAGGGGTAGCGCACGAACTCCTCCAGCCGCGGATCACCCAGCGGGATCTCCTCCACGATCAGATCAGAGACCGCGTCGCCTCTGGCCCCGACGGTCACGACCGTCCCCGCGAGCCTTCATACCGGAACTTGGACATGCGCAGCTTCTCCGGGACCGGGCACGGGTAGTCTCCGCTGAAGCACGCCGCGCAGAACCCTTCGGCCCCGAGACCCGTGGCCTTCATCAATCCATCGAGGGAGAGATACGCCAGCGACGTCGCGCCCAATTCGCGCCCTACTTCCTCCACGGTGCGCTCGAACGCTATGAACTCCCCTTGACTCGCCATGTCGATGCCGTAGAAACACGGAAACACGATGGGCGGTGACGAGATGCGCAGGTGCACCTCGGCCGCGCCGGAATCGAATAGCATCTGCACCAACCGACGCGTCGTGTTGCCTCGGACGATGGAGTCATCGACCACTACCAGGCGCCTCCCGCGGATGGTGGAGCTGAGAGGGTTGAGCTTCATGCGGATGCCCAGGCGACGCAGGTCGTCGTCGGGGTTGATGAACGTGCGCCCCACATAACGGTTCTTCACCAGCCCTTCGCCGAAGGGGATGCCGGCGGCGGCGGCGTAGCCGATGGCGGCCGAGTTGCCCGTGTCGGGCACCGGGATGACAAGGTCGGCCTCCACGGGAGACTCGAGGGCGAGTTCCTTCCCCATCCTGCTGCGGGCCGAGTAGAGGGTCTTGCCCCGCATCACGGAGTCGGGGCGGGCGAAGTAGATGAACTCGAAGACGCAGAGCGCTTCGCCCTTGCCGGCCGCAACGCGCTCCACGTGATAGCCGTCGCCGTCGATCCAGCACATCTCGCCCGGCTCGATCTCCCGCTCCATCGTCGCACCCAGGATGTCGAGAGCCGCCGTCTCACTCGCCAGTACGTAGCGATCGTCCAGGCGGCCCAGGACGAGAGGCCGCACCCCGTAGGGGTCGCGAAAACCGATGACCTCGCGCTCGGTGAGGACGACGGCGCTGAAGGCGCCCCTCAGCTGGGGGATGACGTCCCGCAGGGCGTCCTTGACGTCGTGCGCCGGGTGCTCGGCCAACAGCGCCGCGATGATCTCGGTGTCGGAGGTGGAGGAC
>DASRMJ010000130.1:0-6236 GCA_035647995.1 Thermoleophilia bacterium
GCGCCGCACTCCGGGCAGAACTTGCTGCCGAAGGGGATATCCTTCGAGCAGCCGGGGCAGCGCATCTTCGGCTGGGCGCCCGACTGCATAGCCTGCTGCATCATGCCCGGGATCATGAAGCCGAGGCCGGCGCCGGCTCCGAGGCCCACACCGGTGGCCGCCGCATCCCCGATGCCCGAGCCGCCACCGCCTTCGCCGCCCATGCCACCGCCGCCACCGCCCTTCGCGATGTCGCCGATGGCCTGCGCCGCCTTGAACTGGAAGTAGCGGTCCATCCCGCCGATCGCTTCCATACCGGAACGCTCGTCGATGCGCTTGAGAACGTCTTCGGGCGGCGTGATCGCGTTGACCACGAAGTCGACCAGGGCGATGCCGTACTGGTAGAAGTCGTCCTTGACCCGGGCCTTGAGACCGGCTCCCAGTTCATCGTAGTAGCGAGGAAGGTCGAGCACGGAGTCAAGACTCTCGCCCAGGAGGTCGGAGAGTCGGCCGACGATGATGCCGCGGAGGAAGTCCTCGATCTGGCCGGTGGTGTAGATGGAGCGCGTGCCCACCAGCTTCAACACGAGAAGCTTGGGATCGACCACCTGAAGAGAATAGATCCCGTTGGCGCGCAGCCGCACCATCTTGAACTCTGAATCCCGGAAGAGTACCGGCTCCGCCGTCCCCCACTTCTGATCGATGAAGACGGCCCTGTTGACGAAGAAGACCTCGGCCCGGAAGGGAGTGTCGCCGAACAAGGGGGTCGTGATCAGAGCGGTGATGAAGGGGATGTTCTGGGTTGAGAGCGTGTGACGACCCGGACCGAACGTGTCGAGCGCCTTGCCGTCGCGGAAGAACACCGCCCACTGGTTCTCGCGTACGATCAGCTGCGACCCGATCTTGAACTCCCCCGAACCCGACTCCGGCACCCGGCGTACCATCTCAGTGCCGAGTTGATCCACACACTCGATGATCTCCATCAAAGCCATCTTCGGTTACCTCCCCACGCCGGTGATGACGTGCTCGCGTTCATTGAAGCTCTGGTCGAGCGCCGTCACCCTCTGATCGAGAAGGCCGAGGTCGCTCCTGAGAGAGGGACTGTCCGCCGACAGGGTCGCCGCCAACTGCTCGAGGCGCAGCGCGTCCTCCTGGCTCTGGGTATCGAACCGGTAGAGGCGATCCAGGATTTCGTCGCCCACCTTGACCGTATCGAAGATGCCCGAGTACCCATAGTCCGCGAACAGGTACTTGTCCCTGATGGTGCGGAGCTTGCGGCCGGTGCGGTCCACGCCGGCGAGGAGCTGTAGTTCACCGCGGTCCGTCACCGCCAGCGCGACCGACTCCAGCCTGGCGCGCGCGGCCTCGATCCGCTCGGCCACGTACTCGCGTAGCAGCTTGTCCGCCTCGCGGCGGAGCTCCTTCTCCTTGTAGCCCTTGTACCCGGGGATGTGCTCGGCGGCGCGCTCAAACCAGTTCTTGCTCTCCTCGATGCGGGCGCCGACGCCGTCAGGAGCCGCCACTGCTTCCGAGGCGCTCCCCGCGGCGGCCTCGCCGGCAGTCTGGGCGCCGACGCCGTCGGGGCCCGTGCCGGCGGGCTGGACGGCCGCCTCCGCCGCTCTCTCTGCGGCGGACTCACCAGCCGTCCGGGCGGCACTCTCTGCGGCCGCCTCCGCGGAACTCACGCTCTCATTGGCCTTCTCGTCCACGACCACTCCTTCCCGGGAACTCCCCCGATTGCATGTGACACGACAAACGTCGGCGATCAGGCAGATCGCCGATCAGGCCACCAGGCCGTCGAACTCCCGCAGCAGCAACCGCCAGTTGGAGTCGCGCACCTGCCGAACATCATAGACGGCCGGCAGGAACAACAGATCCCCCCCGGTGAGCGCCAAATCATAGTCTATGGATCTGAGATCGGGGATGGAGCGCGATTCCAGCGCGAGGTAGACGAAGTGCGCCACGACTTCCGCGTCGTCTCGAGTGAGGAGCACCGGCGAGAGCGTGCCGAAGCCGGCCTCGGGAGCCCAGTCTTCCTCGGAGACGGCGCCGTTCTCGTTCGCCGTCCTGAGACCCGGCGGCGCCTCTCGGGGCAGCCCCTCGTGGAGGTCGAGACGCGGTTGCGCTTGGACCAAGGCGAGCCCCAGCTGCTGCACCACCGCCCGGCTGAACACGAAGGCGGGAACGTACAGGAACGGCGGTTCGGGGGCGGCCAGTCGCCGGATGCCCTGCCACACCTGCGAGGGTTCGGCGCCGCTTCCCGACCGCGTCTCCCGCACGTCGACAGCGGCCAAGAACCGCCACACAGCCAAGTAGCGCACATCCGGGGGTACGGCCAACTCGGTCGTCAGGTCGGCTGTGAGTGGCCGGATCTCGTCCAATCCGTCGGTAGCGACCTGGAAGGCCTTGCCGCAGGCACGGCATGGATACACCGCAGCGTCGCGCTGCGCGTCCAGCGGACCACCGCAATTCGAACAGACAAGGGCCAGCAGATCAGGCGGAGAAGGACTCGTAATGCTCGACCTCCCTGACTAGCCGGAAGCGCCAGTAAACGCCGGAAGCCGCGACCGTGACGGCCAGCGCCGCATACGCCGCAGGCTCGCGCAGCTCTCCCCAAGACTCCCATGCCGACACCGAGAGGGCAAGACCCACCGCCAGACCGGCGTATGAAGCCAGCAACGCCGCGAGGCGCGCGCGGTTGTCGGCCGGCGCGCGGGCCGAGTGCACCAGGCCGTTCCGGCCGTCCACGGTCATCTCGTAAGCGCGCCCCCGATACCGATAGCACAGCGACCACAGCGGATAGTAGATGAGACAGGCGGACTCCCGGAGAAGGAAGAGCTGCGTCTGACGGGAGAGCGTGCCGGTCGGCGGCCGAAGGAACGATTCTCGCGCCTGCTCGCGCACCGATTCCAGTTCACGATCCGCCTCGAGAACGGTTGCTTCCTGCTCCAACTCGCCCACGAGGTAGGGCAGGGTGAACTCCCTGCCGGTGATGTGCGGCCGGCCCATGCCGAGCGCCGACAGGTCGGCCGCTTCTCGATAGAGCCGGCGCTCGCTGAAGTAGCCCTCCTCCACCCCCTCGTCCACGAGCCGGGTCTGAACATGCTCCTCCCGACCCACCTGGACGAGCTCGGCCTTGGTCCGGAGCTTCTTGCCGAACTCCCAGCCCACGACGTACGCCCGTACTTCCCAGATGGGGACATAGAGCAGACGGGCCTCGGTGAAGAACGACTCGGCGATGTCATCGGGCGTGTCCTGGTGCTCCCTAAGCCACAGCGCCGCCTTGCCCACCGCGCTCAGCTTCTCGATCTTGGCCGGGAAGAAGCGGCGTTCGAAGCCTCCGCGCGACATGGCCCGGAACGGTGTCCCGCAGCGACCGCACGAAATCAGGCGGTCACCGTCGCGCGCCGAGAGGGGCCCGGCGCAGCGCGGACACGAGATGGAGCGGAGAGTCGCGCGGCGGGTGGGCGGCTCCACCGGTGCACCCACGGGCTCACCCATGATGAGCCAGCGCCCAACGAAGGAGCGGGTAGAGCCCCGCCGCCGTGGCCACCACCACGACGATCCGGGCCGCGAGCCCAGGCACGAGGACGGCCTCCCCGAAGAGCAGCGCCAGGGCCCCCAAGGCGACCTTGCGCTCGCCCAACACCTCGCGCCGGGCGGGCCGACGCGCCACCAACACGCGACCGGCCCCCGCATCGACGAGCGCCGAGTAGTGCTCACCTTGGTAGCTATAGTGCACCGGATAGTAGGCGCGCTGCTCGATGAGCAGCTCCGCCGCCTCGGGGTCGGCGGAGGCGCGCCTCACCCCGTCGCGGAGCAACCCTTCGTCCAGAGGGGCCCATTCCGGTGGAACGTCCGCGGCGGACTGCCCGGCGGCCTCCCCGGAGATCTCCCGGGAGACATCGGACGGCGCGCGCCCCGCCGCGACCAACTGCGCCGGCACATTCGCCAGAGACATCACCTCGGGGCTCGGCAGCGGCGCCAACGGAGCCACCCGGTCGGCGCCGTTGCGCCTCGTCCGGAGGAACGGGAAGTAGCGCAGCCCCCCGAGCTCGTATCGGGCCGCGGTCTCCAGGTCCGCCGGACCCTCGTTCCCGGCGAACCAGGCGCGAAGGAAGCCTGCTGCGGCCTCCCGGCTCACCAGCGGCCGCTCCACCAGCCGGTACAGGCGCAACCCGTCACCCATGCGTAGGCTGGACCCGCAGTAGGAGCAGGAGAAGGTGTCCACCTGGTGAGGCGCGGTGAGGAGAGCGCCGCATTGGGGGCAGACGGTCTCGGCCGTCTCGATCATGATCGTGCACCGTTCATGGTGCCATTGTATCGGCGGAGACGCCCCCGAGCCCAGAGAAGCCGGTGGCTCCGCGGGCAGCGCGACAGATCACTCGGCGCAGACAGGCCCACGCAACATACGCGTGGCTCGGATCACCCGTAGCGAAGCAGGCCGGCGATACCCTCGAGCGAATCCAGGACGGGAAGGTCCTCTCCGACTTCGACGTAGGCACCCTGAAGGATCGCCGAGCGAACCGCCTCTCCCAGCGCGTCGACTATTGGCACGGTCCCACCGTCGCACACCGGGCAGGCGGGCGTCGGCGCCAGCAGCACGTGACCGCACGACCCGCAGGCCCAGCCGGCGGGTCGATAGGCGCGGTCTATCAGAAGAGTCTGCACCTGGCCCCTGCGCAAGGCAGCGAGCGTATCGTCGAAGCCACCGACTCCCCTACCTCCCGCGCCCATCCCTTCGGCGATGCGCTCGGCCAGCGCCCCGGTGGCCACGTGCCGGGCGTCGGCGAGGGCCGCGCGCGCACCCACCAGGAGCTGTGCCGTAGACGCAGCGTGGTCCAGAGGTATCTCCGCCACGACCATGGCCGCCGCGCGCGCGCTCAGGGCCTTCCTGAAGTTGCTCACGATGTCATGTTGGCCGGAGAGCACGACGTGCGATGCCCCGATCTCGTCCACGGTCCGATCCAGCGCGGCGGCCAACTCCTTGAAGTGGTGGTCCACCAGGGACTCCTGACGCGCGGCCGCGTAGTACTCCTTCACGGGCACGTCCCCGGTATCCCGGTCGGTGGACTGCAGGTAGGGCCCGCTGTGGCCCTCCGTCCGCGTAAGCCTCCACTCGTCGATGCTGTAGATCATGCCGTCGTCGCGGCTCACCCGCGCCAACACGAAAGGCTCGAGCAGCGCGAGGGCGTGGATCAGCGGACGAAGGTATGCGGTCGGCTCCACGATCAGCTTGTTCGAGAACCGGAACGGCAGCTCGATCGACTCGAAGCGCCCGCTCTCTGCGTCCGCGAACACGGCGAGACCCTCGGTACGCGGCCCTATCTCGTAACGCAGGACCTCCTGTATGCGCTCGACGTCCTCCTGCAGGCGCTTCTTCGGCTCCTTGCCCAGGGGGCGTTCCCTGAGCAGGCCGTTGAACCCGCTGTTCAGGAAGGTGGGTGCGGTCTGACGCCAATCGTCGAGCCTGCTGGTGGTGAAGAAAGCCGACACGAAGACGCCGTCGTCACTGCGGCTCGATGCGAGACTGCGGATGGTATCCCTATCGATCATGACTACCCCCTCGGGCTCGGGCCGGGCGCGGGGAACCCGCGCCGCGCGGAAAGGACTGAGCAGCTCGGACTACGCTGGGGGTTCGTCCTCTGATGCCTCGTCCTCCGGGGCATCGCCCGTACTGGAAGCGACCGCCGCGGGCATCGTCCGAACGGCCTGCGCCGCCAGGTCCGCGAAGGACTGCTCCTGCCGGTAGCGCGCGTCGCGATCGCGGAATCGATCGAAGAGTGCTGATTTGCCTTTGTCCCGATCCGCCTGAGCGATGTTCACGGTGCCGGAGTCGGAGAGAGAGCCCGTCATCTTCTGAGTGGGTGTGGAGGGACGCTCCTGGTCCGACGAACGGACGTTCCGATCGACCTTCTTGTCCGCCATGTTTCCTCCTTGCCTGGCCAATCCCGGGGCGATTACAGCGGAACCAGCGTTGCGGTTCGACGTTCGGTGGAATAAGTTGGTACCCGAGTGTCTACAGGGACAAACGGCGGGAGCGACCTCCGAGGATGCGCGGCTCGGGTCCTCACCGGAGGCCCGCCGGAAGAACGACCTTGGCGCGGCCGTGGTGAAACACCGCACGGTCGGGCGACGTATCGTCGGCAGACGGAGATGGAAGGAAAGCGAGGAGGACGATGAACGAGAACGCGCACACACCACCCGAGCTTATGGATCCGGGCGCGATCACGCCGCCGCAGCCAACACCCCAACAC
>DASRMJ010000131.1:0-5732 GCA_035647995.1 Thermoleophilia bacterium
GTCTGCGTGTAGTCGACCACCGAGAAGAGGGGCTCCAGTCCGCGCCTGTGAGCCTCGTCGCGGCTCATCGCCATCATGAAGGCGGCGCCGTCGGTGAGCCCGCAGGAGTTGCCTGCGGTCACCTGGCCGTCGGGCCGGAACGCGGGCTTCAGTTTCCCCATCGCAGCGAGGTCCGCGTCGTGGCGGATGGATTCGTCCTTGTCGAAGACGACCTCGGGCTGCTTGCCCTTGGCGGGGATGATCACCGGGGTGATCTCCTCGTCGAACCACCCGTTGCTCTGCGCAGCCGAGGCCTTGAGATGACTCGCGACCGCGAACTCGTCGAGCTCTTGACGGGTGAGGCCATACTTGTCCACCAGGTTCTCCGCGGTGTCCCCCATGGCCATGTCGGCCACTGGATCGTGAGAGTCGGACCAGCCGTCCTCCAACTGGACGTTCCCCATGCGGAAGCCCTGCCAGCGGTAGCCACGCACCAGATGCGGGATCGTGGACATGCTCTCCATCCCGCCGCAGAGCGCGATGTCGGCCTGGCCCACCTGGATGAGTTGGGTGGCGAGGCTTACGGCCTTCATGCCGGCGGGGCAGGCCTTGTTGATGGTGTATCCGGGGGTGGTGGCGCCGCAGCCGCCCTTCAGCGCGGCGGTGCGCCCGGGGTTCACGTAGTTGCCCGCTTGGCGGCACGAGGCGACGATCGCGTCGTCGACGTCTTCGCCCGCGACGCCCGCGCGACGCAGCGCCTCCCTGATCGCGAAAGAAGCTAGATCGTAAACCTTCGTGTCCTTGAGCGTGCCTCCGAAGCGCCCCATCGGCGTGCGGACCGCGCTCACAAAGACCACGTCACTCAACTCTCGCACCACGCGCGTACTCCCTCCGTTCGGCGCCCGCACTCAGACGGCGGGCGTTGTCTTTCGCGGTAGTCGCGCCGAGGGCCGCATGATCGGCCACCCTCGACTCCAGGACGAGCCATTGGCCGGGCCGGCCGACTGACTGGCCGGGCGACCAAGAAACTGCCGGGCTGATGATAGCAGGAATCACAGGCCCGAGGTAGCAGCGGGGCGGGCCCGCTGACAGGCGCGCCCACGACCGAGTATTTCAGTTCAAGGCGCGACGACCGGCGGTAGGTAGACCCGCAAGCCCATCTCGTTGTCAAGCTGGAAGAGCCCTCCGGGAGCATCCTGCGTGAGTCGCAACTTGTGGATCATCTGATCGGCCGCCGCCTCCTCTTCCACCTGCTCTGCGATGAACCACTGCAGCATGTTGTGGGAGGCGTGATCCTTCAGTTCGAGAGCCAGGTCGGCCAGGCCATATATGAGCGCCGTGACCTTCTGCTCGTGGCCGAGGGCCTCTTCGAACATGTCCAGAGCCGACAACCAGGCACCGGGTGGCTGCTCGATCCCGGAGAGTTGCACCGCGCCTCCCCGCTCGACCATGGAGTCGTAGAACCGAGAGGCGTGGAACAACTCTTCCTGGACCTGGACCCGCATCCAGTTCGCGCCTCCCGGCAAACCGAGGGCCGCGAACCGAGCCGACATAGAAAGATACAGGTACGCCGAATACAGCTCGGCGTTGACCTGGCGATTGATCGCTTCCTGCATGCGCTGGTGAAGCATCACATTCACTCCTTCACTTCGAACTTCCGCTCCGAACGGGCGACGCAGACGGGTCCGCACGGAGCCCTTCTGCTCCGGCATGCTGCCCGCCGATGCCGTCTGCGAAACGCGGGACAACGAGGTATGCTGGTCCGAGGCCGACCAAGACCACTCGCCAACCTGAGCTTGCGTTGGAATCGTGCGCGAGACCCCGGCGGACTGAAGGGACAGAGGCATGCGCATCGCCATCGTCGGACCAGGATCGCTCGGATCGGTGTACGCAGCTCTGCTCTCGCGCGCAGGACACGACGTTACGCTCATGGGGCGTGCCGAGCGCGTCGCCATCCTCCGCAGCCGAGGAGTGGTGCTCCGCGGCCTCGAGGAGCTGCACGCGAGCGTGCCCGCGACCGACGACCCCGCGAGCGTCGGCCCCGTGGACCTACTCCTGCTTTGCACCAAAGCCATCGACACCAAGACCACTTTGGCCGCCCTCGCGGACATGAAGGTGGGCGCGGCCGCGAGTCTGCAGAACGGGATCGTCAAGGAGTCGCTGCTCGCGGACGTCTTCGGACGCGACCGTGTCCTGGGAGCCGCGACCATGGTGGGAGCCGAGCGCCGCTCTGACGGCACCGTGGATTTCACCGCCCGGGGCACCACCTATCTCGGCGAGTTCGACGGCCGCATATCCGACCGTCTCGGGACGATCGTGGCCGCACTCGACGACGCGGGACTTCCGGCGCAGGCCCTCACAGACATCGAATCCGTCATCTGGTCCAAGGCGTGCCTCTCGGCCGGGGCTTTTGCCGTGTCGGTGTTCTCGCGCCTTCCGGTCACCTCGATCCTGGCCCAAGCCGAGCTGGCCGGCGCCACGGCCGACCTCATCACCGAGGCCGCCGGCATCGCCGCGGCGGCCGGGCACAAGGTGCACGACTACCCCGGGATGCGGGTGGCCTCCTGGGCGCGCGACCCCCGTCACGTCGTCCTCGAGGACATGGCTCAGCGCGCCGCGGAGATGACGGTCGCATCTCGAGTGGTGAGAGTGTCGATGCTCCAGGATCTTCTCGCCGGCAGGCCCATGGAAGTGGACGAGGTGTACGGAGGCCTTCTCGCGCAGGCGGAACTGACCGCGACCCCGGCGCCGACGCTTGCTCTCGTCTACCGGCTGCTCAAGGGTATCGACAGCGCGAGCAGGGCCGCCGGCATCGCCGCCCGCGAGTAGCGCCTGCCGCGCTCGCCTTCGAGCCTCCGCCCGCGACCGGCGACTGGGCCCGAGCGCCCCCAAGCAGGAGCAGCGGCCGCCGTACATGTGCGGTATCCTACTCAGCCGCATGGAAGCCACCGAAGACACAACCGATACTCCGCCGCCGCACCCCCGACGCTTCGTCGGCGAGCGACTGCAGCTTGGGGTCATCTGCGCCGCCACCTTCGTGGTCTGGGCGGGCTTCGGAGCCATCCTCCCCTACCTTCCGGTATTCCTGCAGGAGGAGGCCGCCGCCTCCATCCGCTACATCGGCGTCATAGCGGCGGCCTACTACGTAGGCACGTTCGCCTTCTCGGCGCTCCTCGGGGGTCTGAGCGACCGGATCGGCCGCAAGCCGGTGCTTGTCGCGGGAGTGTGGGTCTACGGTCTCGCCACTCTGCTCTTCCTCACGACCACGCACCCGGTGTGGTTCATCCTCTTCCGCTTCCTCGAGGGCGCCGGCGCGGCCGCGGTGTATCCGGCGGGCCAAGCCTTCGTGGCCGACATCACTCCCGCCCATCGCCGCAGTCAGGCCTACGGCTGGATGAACACCGCGCAGTTCGGCGGACTCGTGGCCGGCCCCGCCTTGGCGTGGCCCCTCTATCAGCTGGGTGGAGGTCACGGTCTCTGGTCCTTCTACTCGATCTTCCTCTTCGGAGCGCTCCTCGCCCTCACGACGGGCGCTGCTCTGCTCCTCCTCCTGCGGGAACCGGAGCGCCGACTCTCGGCGGAGGAGCCCGCTACCGCTCGCCCCCCCTACCGCCGCCTCCTCACGCGGCCGGTCATTGCCTTCATGGTCGTCGCCTCGGCCGTTCACCTCGCCATCGGCTCCTGGGAAGTGATCTGGAGCATCTGGTTGCGCGAGCTCGGCGCCTCCATGTCGTTCGTGGGTCTCACCTGGATGCTCTTCAGCCTCCCGATGCTGTTCTCATTCGTGGGAGGCTACTTCGCCGACCGCCACAGCCGTTTCTTGCTCATGTTCAGCGGCTACATCATTTCCGCAGCCACGTGGATCGTCTACGGGACCACACACACCCTCACGGTGCTACTCGTCTTCTCAGTGGTGGAGGGGGTGGCGATGGCTTGGGCCAATCCTGCCAAGCAGGCGTTCTTGGTCCAGGTGAGTCCCGCGCGCTGGGTGGGGAGCGTACAAGGGCTGGAGGTGACCGCGGCCCATCTCGCGGCGCTGGTGGGCACACTTGCCGCACCCTTTCTGTTCGAGATCATGTCGGGACGGGTGATCGCTCTCGGAGGAGTGATAGCACTCGTCGCGCTCTTCGCCGTCATCCCGGTTCTCGGACCCGAGTGGAAGAGGCTCTCAGCGCCCAACCTGGCGCGTGGCGAGGTCGAGGCCTCGAGCGGAGCGTAGCCGTCGGGACTCCAACGGTGTCGCCTGCTCCTCCCCACCGCTTCCGTCCCGGGCTACTCCGCGGTCGTCGCCGCCGTCCTCGGATCGACCACGGTCCGGCCGCGACCACGGCCTCCCACCATCTGGCGGGCATGCCCGAGCACTTCCTCGAGGCCGATGACCCTGGTGAGAGACTCGATGGCCTCGGGCCTGACCTCACGCGCCAGGCGCTCCCAAGCCTCGGTGCGCACAGCTGAGGGGGCTGAGACCGAATCGATGCCGAGCAGCCGGACGGCCCTCAGGATGAATGGCATCACGGTAGTGTGCAGCTCGGCCCCACCCACCAGTCCACACGCCGCGACCGCGCCCCCGTAACTCGTCTCGGCGAGCACGCGGGCCAGGGTGGCGCCCCCCACGGTGTCGACGGCCGCCTTCCATCTCTGGGACTCGAGCGACCGAGCGGGTGCCTCCAGGTCGGCGCGCTCGATGATCTCCTCTGCACCGAGAAGATGCAGGTAGGGAGCGCTCTCATGCCGTCCACTTGAGGCCACGACCCGGTGCCCGGCACCGGCCAGCAGCAAGATCGCGATGCTCCCGACGCCTCCGCTGGCCCCCGTCACTAGGACTCCGGGACGGTCAGTCCACTCTTCCTCGGTAGCCACGATTCCCGCGTCCTCCAGCGCTATGACGGCCAACATCGCGGTCAATCCCGCCGTGCCCAGCGCCATCGCGTGCATCGGAGAGAGGCCCTCGGGAAGCGGTACCAGCCCCTCGGAACGGACGCGTGCAAACTCGGCGAAGCCGCCCCAATGGGATTCCCCGATGCCCCAGCCGGTGAGGATGACTTGCTGTCCGATGCGGTAGTCGGCAGCCGCAGACCGCACCACCGTGCCCGCCAAGTCGATCCCGGGGACCATCGGGTAGGAACGGACGACGCGACCGGCGCCGGTAACGGCCAGGGCATCCTTGTAGTTCAGGGACGAGAAGGCCACCTCGACGACCACGTCCCCCTCCGGCAGGTCGGAGAACTCGACCGGCTCCACCGCTACCTCGGGCTCTTCCTCTCCTCCCTCCCGCAGCACAAGTGCTCGGAAGGAGCCGCGCTCGCTCATGAGCATCATCACACCTCTCCGTCGAAGGGGTTCGTCCTTG
This sequence comes from Thermoleophilia bacterium, assembly GCA_035647995.1. GTDB lineage: Bacteria > Actinomycetota > Thermoleophilia > RBG-16-64-13 > RBG-16-64-13 > JAHJSA01. Next base: position 5,330 of record DASRMJ010000131.1, read on the forward strand.
CGGCGAGCGAGAAGAGATACGGATACTCGTCTCTCAGGTGGCCGACGTACGCCAACCAGGAAGGCACCAGCAGGCCGTAGACGCGGCTCGCGTCACCACTCAAATGAGCTCGATCCTTCTGCGAGATGCCCGAGAGATCGGCATGCACCGCCAACTCCTCCGTGAGATGGAAGGTGGCGCGGAGCAGGTCGGTGAAGGTCTCGTGCTCCTGGAGGGTAGGATTCTCGAGGATGCGGACCAGCAGGGGCCTCTTCTCCAGGAGAGACTCCCAGAGAGCGGGAAGGTCGAGGTCTTCGAGCGCGACCCGGTAGCGCCCGCCCCGCACTCGGCTCGCCGCCTCGACGAACTGTCGGTGCTCCCACGTGCCCAAGCCCGCCAGCGACGCGGTGAGTTCGGGCAGGTG
>DASRMJ010000132.1:0-3516 GCA_035647995.1 Thermoleophilia bacterium
GCCTTAAGGAAGTCCTGACCGAAGAAGGCCTCGGCGACCTGATCAGCAGCTAGGAGGTGGCGCGCATGTTCGTGTTCGAGAAGGAACAGAAGGTCTTCGACATAGGTGGAGTGAGAGTCGGCGGGCAACCGGGCGAGAACTCCCCGCTCATCATCCCTTCGCTCTTCCAGAAGGGCGATCCCTGCGTGGAGAGCCGTCGGGAGCGTACGTTCAACAAGCAGATGGCCGGCGATCAGATCAAGCGGCTCGAGGAGCTGTCCGAACTCACCGGGATCCCCGCCATCGTGGCGATGGTGGCCAACTCCGGCGACGAGATGAAGGCGTATATCGACTTCTTCGTCTCCAAGACCTCGATGCCTTTCGCCATCGACATGTGGAACCTGGAGCCGCGTCTTGCCGCTACCGCCTACGTCGCCGAGTTGGGTCTCATGGATCGGCTCCTCTACAACTCGGTCACGGTGTGGAGTCCCGACGTCGCGGCGGAGGTCGAGCAGATCAAGGCGCTGGGCGTCAAGCATGTCGTGACCGTGGTCATGGACATGGTCGACCAACTGCCCAGCGGCCGCATGTCCGCGCTGGGCGACATGATGGCCAAGTTGGAGGCCGGCACGTTCGAGAGCATCATCGTGGACACCTCGGTGATGAACCTCCCCTCCACAGGCATATGTGCCCTCTCGAACTACAAGGTCAAAGAGACGTATGGGATCCCGGCCGGCGCCGCATCTGCGAACGGCACCTACATGTGGCAGAAATCCACCTGGAAGGACAACAAGGACGCGTGGGGAGAGACCGCCTTCATGGGGCTCGACGCGGGAACCCACGCCGCCACGATTGCGCTCTGGGGAGACTTCATCTTCAGCGGACCGATGTGGGGCAACGACCACGTGTTTCCCGCGGTTGCAGCCGCCCATGCGATGGTCAGCACCATGCGCTACGCTGAGACGGGACGACTCACCGAGAACGAGAGCACGCCGGTATACAAACTGTTCCCCGATTTCATCAAGACCCTGAAGGGTCAGGCCTGACAGGCTCCACACCGGAGCCATACCAAGACTATGAGGAAGGAGCGACCAGCATGGCGATGACCTCCAAGGAGCGAGTGCTGAATCTGATCACGGGGAAGCCGGTGGATCAGGTGCCGGCATCCTCGGGATTCGGCAACGTGATCGTTGCCGGTCTCGAGAAGTACAACCTGCGTTTCGCGCATGTTCACCTGGATGCGCAGGAGATGGCCGACGCGGCCGCCGCCACCGTCGAGCTCGTGGGGATCGAGTCCCCCATCGTGCCGTTCGACATGGGCGTTCTCGCTGAGGCGCTCGGTGCTCGGCTGAACACCTACCCCCACTCAGAGGATCTGCTCTACCCCACCCTGCGCGACAAGTTCGTGCAAACGGCTGACGACATCGTGGTGCCCGCGGACATGTCCAGCGCTGGCCGCGTCCCGTTGGTGTGTGAGGCCATCCAGATCCTCAAGAAGCGGTTCGGCGACGACTATCCGGTGGGCGCATGGGTGCTCGGCCCCTTCACCCTGGCCGGCCAGGTGTGGGATCTGAACGATCTGCTGAAGTCGAGCGCCAAGGATCCGGCCAAAGTGGAGGCCATTCTCTCCAAACTGACCGACGCCCTGATGCTCGAGGCGAAGGCGTATGCGGACGCTGGCGCCGACTTCATCACGCTGCGCGAGATGGGGGCCACCTCTGACGTGCTCTCTCCCCGTATGTTCAAGAAGACGGTGAAGTCGTGGTCTGAGAAGATTCTGGCCAGCATCAGTCTGCCGAAGGTGTACCACATCTGCGGTGGCACCGACATGATCGTCACCGACATGGCCGAAGTGGGTGCCGACGCGATCTCCGTTGACCAGAAGAACGACGTGGCTGCGACGCGCGAGAAGCTCGGCCCCGATGCCACCATCTTCGGCAACGTGCACCCATACGATGTCTTCACCGCCGGCACGCCGGAGATGGTGAGGGAGGCCGTGCAGAAGGCCATCGACGCAGGCGTGGACGCGGTGTGGCCCGGATGCGACATCTGGCCCGACACCGGCACCGAGAATCTGAAGATCTGGGTGGACATGGTCCATGGTATGAAGCCCCGCCGGAAGGCGTAGGAGTCACAGGACTCATTGGGCGGCCGCCGGCGCGAGCCGGCAACCGCCCGCCCCCGGCCGGAGGGGCCGGGTGTCGTTGGGAGGGTCGGCGGGACCTGCGGGGACCGCCCACAGTCGAAGGAGGGACACATGTCCGAAGAACGTTTGGCAGAGCTTCTCAAAGAGCTGCACGTGGCTGTAGTCGAGTACGAAGAGGACCGCGTCGCCGTCGCCGCGCAGGCCGTGGTCGACGAAGGCTTTGACGCCTACGTGGCAATCATGGACGGCCTGGCTGCCGGCATGGAAGAAGTGGGTGTGCTCTTCGACACCCAGGAGTACTTCGTTCCCGAGGTGCTCATGTGCGCCGACGCGCTGTACGCCGGTCTCGATATCTTGAGGCCCCACGTTGACATGACAGGCCGCGAATCTGTCAGGGGCGAAGTGGTCATCGGCGTGGTCGAGGGTGACGTGCACGACATCGGCAAGAACCTCGTGAAGATGATGTTCGAGGTGGCCGGTTTCACCGTCCACGACCTGGGCGCCGACGTGCCGCTTGATCAGTTCATCGAGAAGCAGATCTCCACCAATTCTGAGATCGTGGCCCTCTCCGCCATGATGACCACGACCATGATGGGAATGAAGAAGGCGATCGTGAAGCTGAAGGAGAAGAACCCGAACGTGATGATCATGGTAGGCGGAGCCCCCGTCACCGGCGAGATCGCAGACATGTTCGGCGCCGACGGCTACTCCGAGAACGCCTCGAACGCGGTGTCCGAAGCCATCAAGATGGTCGGCGCTCTCCGCACCATGTAGTAGGCGACCGGCAACATCCGCTCCTCACTTCCGCGGTCCGCGCCTCTCCGGCCGGGCCGCGCGGAGGAGGGGCGGCGCCTTCTCGGGCCCCGGGAACTCGATCTTCGGACGACTTCGGCGCAGGGCCCGTCATACATCAGACCGACCCGGGGGGGGCGGTATGACGTTCGCGCCTCGTCGCGGCGAAGAGCAATCGATGGAGCACTACCACATCTCCGAGCAGCCGTACTATCGACCGGCTGGGGACGAAGTGGAGCTGTTCGAGCGCGCACACAGGCTCAAGCTACCGGTCATGCTGAAGGGGCCCACCGGCAGCGGCAAGACACGCTTCCTCCAGCACATGGCTTTCCGCTTGGGGCTACCGCTTGTGACAGTGGCCTGTCACGAAGACCTGACCGCGAGCGACCTGGTGGGCCGCTACCTCTTCGTGGGCAACGAGACCCAGTGGGTCGACGGACCGCTCACCCTCGCGGTCAAGTATGGCGCCATCTGTTATCTGGACGAACTGGTGGAGGCCCGCAAGGACACCACGGTGGTCATTCATCCCCTCGGCGACGACCGCCGCATCCTCCCCATCGAGAAGAAGGGCAGCGTCGTCGAGGCACACGAGGACTTCA
>DASRMJ010000133.1:0-2616 GCA_035647995.1 Thermoleophilia bacterium
AGTCGAGCACTCCGGCCAGATCCGCGGGCAGCGGAGAACTCAGGTCCAGTTCGGCACCGCCCACCGGATGGCGTAGCCGCAGCCTGTGGCTGTGCAGGAACTGCCTGCCCAAGCCCAACGCGTCGCGTCGCGCATAGGTGGGGTCGCCCACGACCGGGTGTCCGATAGCGAGGAAGTGCACCCTGATCTGGTGGGTCCGCCCCGTCTCCAACCGGGCCTCCACAAGTGTGAACAGCCCAAACCTCTCGACCACCGTGAAGTGGGTCACGGCGTCGCGAGCGGCGGCACCACCCACCGCCATGTTCTTCCGCCGCTGACGATCGCGGCCGATGGGCGCCTCGATCGTACCGGTGGGCGTGGAGATATCGCCGTGCACCAGGGCAAGGTAGCGCCGATCGACGAGCCGTTGCCTGATCGACTGCTGCAACGCACGATGGACAGCCACGTCTTTAGCCACTACCAGAAGACCGCTCGTGTCCTTGTCGAGTCGGTGCACAATACCCGGCCGGAACTCCTCACCTCCCGCCAGACCGTGCCCTCGGAGCGCATCGACCAACGTATCGGCAGCATGCCCTTTGGCCGGGTGGACGACCATATCGGCCGGCTTATCCGCGACAAGAAGCCACTCATCTTCGTACACGACCGGTACGGACCGGGAGGACGCCTGCGCGGGCGGCGAAGGCACGTCGGAGAAGACCACGCGGACGGAATCCCCGCTGGTCAATCGAAAGCTCTTCGGGCGGACGCGCCCGTTCACCTCTACGGATCCCTGCTCGAACAGCAGCGACGCTTGTGAGCGACTTCCGATGGACGGCATGGACCCGAGGTAGACGTCGAGCCGCTGCCCCTCCTCCGTTTCGGTGACGACGAAGGAGTGCTGTCCGGCGACGAAAGGGCCTTCTCCAGCCGCGGTGCTCATGCGTCCGCCGAGCCGCCCTCAGACGGACCTCGAAGGTAGTCCCGCACGAGGGTTATCGCCATCAAGCCGACCCCGGCCACGATGAAGATGTCGGCGACGTTGAACGTAGGGTAGTGCGGCAGTTGGAGGAAATCGGTCACCCGCCCGTAGGCCACCCTTTCGACCAGGTTGCCCAAGCTCCCCCCCACGAGCAGCCCTCCCGCCACGGCGGCCACCAGGCGCCGATCGAGGAACACGTACGCCACGACCGCCGCCATGGCCAGGCCCACGGCCACGAGGATGAACGACTGTCTTCCCGACAAGAGTCCGAAGGCAGCCCCATCGTTGGCGTGGTGGCGCAACTCCAGGAAGGGCAGAAGATCGCGGCTCTCTCCGAGCGCGAGCGTCCCTCGGATAGCCCGCTTCGTGCCCAAGTCGAGAACCAACACCGCGGCGGCGAGCCCGGCGACCACTTCCCAGCGCAACCTTCCGACTACAGGCACTTTTATGCCTTCCCCAGGGGTAACCGCATACAAAGACCCGTCACTACGCCCCCCGCTCTTCCCTGCGCTGGCAATCGATGCAGAACCCCGCGTACGGAACTGCCTCCAACCTCGCGGCCTCGATGCTCGCTCCGCACGAATCGCAGAGTCCGTACGAACCGCTCTCCAGCTTCGCCAGTGCGCGCTCGATGCGCGCGAGCACGTGCCGCGCATTCTCCCCCAGGGTCAACTCCATCTGCCGATCGAGGGTGTACGCGGCGTTCTCCGCCATGTGCAATCGGGGGTGGATCTCCTCGGGCACTTCCGTCGGTGACTCCATCGGATCTCCCTCGAGGGACTCGATCTCACGCACGAGGCGCTCGCGCTCCTCGGTGAGTACTTCGCGCACTTGTTCGCGGTCCATGGTTGCCACACTCCTATCCCGTAGACGCCCGGCCGAGCAACTCTTCGAGAAGCGTGCGTAGACTGGGTTCGTCGATGTCCTTGAATGAGAGCAGCTTGTCCCGACTCTTGTGCCCGGAGCGGATACTGACGCAACCGGTCGGTAGACCGAGCCATCCGGCCACGGCTCCCACCAGCTCGGAGTTTGCCCGATCGTCCTCGGGAGGCGCGCTCACCTGCACCTTGATCCGATCGCCATATCGACCCTGGACCCGGGTCCGCCGAGCGGAGGGACTCACCCGGAACCCCACCAGCACCTCGCCGTCCGTACACCGCAGCTCTATGGGTTCCACACCGACCGCCTCCCGCGCCCGCCCATGCGGGCTCCTACGGGCGCGATTCCCGGAATCTCACCACTGGAAGTCGCGATCCTCCGGACCGTCGAAGAAATCGCCCTCTCCAGACTGCTTGTCTTTGCGCCCGAACAGGAATCGCCGCACCGATGAATCCTTGCGCGCGTCGGTGGAGTCCTCGTCCTCCGCCCGCCCGCCAGCGTCCTCGAGTTCGTCCGCGACGGTCTCGGGCTCCTCCGCGTCCTCCGGTGCCACCTGCTCGGAATCCGTCGCGACGTCGGCGCCGGCGGGGGTCTCGATGACCGCAGCTGAACCGAGGTCATCACTCGGCCATTGGGAGACGCCCGACATGGCTTCGCCCGAGACGGGCGCTTCGGCAGGCGCCGATCCCACGCCTGACGGCAAGGCGACGGCGGCATCAGCGGCTGACGGCTCGGCGGCGGCTTCAGCGGCGGGCGCTTCGGTGGCGGGCGCTTCGACG
>DASRMJ010000134.1:0-5615 GCA_035647995.1 Thermoleophilia bacterium
GAAGACACGACCTCCTACCTGCGCGGCCTTGTGACCGGCGAGGCCTGGACCTACGGCGACAACTGGTACCGCCGCGACTTCATCGGGCCGGTGCTGCCGCGGTTCGTCCGCTCGCTCAGGTACCTGATGACCTCGGCCGTCCTGGCCACACTGCTCGGCCTGCTCGCAGGCGCGTGGCTGACCGCCGCCCGGCGAGACAGACTCAAAGACGTGGTGACCTTCGCGGGGGCGGTTCCAGACTTCGTGCTGGCCCTGCTGCTTCAGTTGGCGGTCGTGGCCGTGTATCGAGCCACCGGGTTCCGCGTGGCCCGCGTCGCCAGCCTCACGAATCGCGACGCCGCCGTCCTTCTGCCGCTCATCTCGCTCACTTTGGTGCCCGCCGTCTACCTGGCCCGCTCGCTCTCAGCCCGAGCGTATGTGATCGCCTCCGAGGACTTCGTCTTGGTGTCCAAGGCCATGGGACAAGGCAGACCGCGCATCTGGCTCGCGCAGATCCTTCCGAACCTCACCGCGTTCCTGCGTGCCGACCTGGCGAAGGTCTGCGGGATGATGCTCGCCAACTTCTTCATCGTGGACTACCTCTACAACCTGAAGGGTGTCACCACGATGCTCTTCATGTTCGGCTTCACGCACCCCTACCAGTACAACCTCACCATGGACACCTTCATCGTGATGATCGTGCTGTACGTGATCATCTACGTCGGCCTGCGCGGACTTGTGCGCGTGATCGACGGCGTGGCGGTGCGTCTATGAGAGCCGGAGAAGGCGCCTCGCCCCGACGGTCCGATCCGCGGTCCGATCGGCGGCCCGATCCGCGGCCCGGCGACCCCCGGGCCACGCGGCAGACGTCGCGGCGGAGGCGCTCCGGACGCGGCACACCGGAGATCGTGATCGGGCTGGTCATGGTCGCCGTGTTGCTGGTGGCGGCGGTCGCGGGGCCGGCTCTGGCTCCCTATCCGCGCGACTACTCCGAGAAGATCTACGTGCAGCAGACCACGGAGGGCACCGTGTTGCTCTACGCTCCGCAGCCTCCCTCTCTGCGCCATCTGTTCGGCACCGACCGCTGGGGCTTCGACATCTTGTCGCTGCTCCTGTTCGGAGCGAAGTACACGGTCTTCGGAGCGCTCGGGGTGGCTCTGGCCCGAGTGGCGTTCGGGACCGGATTGGGGCTGTTCTCGAGCATCGGACGGGGGGGAACCACGCGGCCGACCAGGGTGGCTGGGATCCTGGGCAGCATCCCGGCTTTCGTGATCGTCTACTTCGTCATGGTGGGCATCAACGTGAACTCGCCCCTGGGCCCCGTCACGCTGACCCTCATCCAAGGGACGGTGATGACCCTCATCGGGCTTCCGTCGGTGGCGGCGGTGGTGCGGGAGAAGTCCGACCGCCTGAAGCGCAGCGACCACGTCACCGCGGCCGTCGCTCTGGGAGCGGGGAGGCGCCGCGTCGCCGCGAGGCACATACTCCCCCTTCTTCGCGAGGACATCATGATCCTGTCCGTGCACGAGGTGGTGTTCGTCCTCACCCTTCTCGGGCAACTGGCCATCTTCGACATGTTTCTCGGGGGAACGGTGCGGTGGGAGGATCCGCCCACCTACGTGCCCCTGACCCACGAGTGGGCCGGCCTCATCGGCTACGCGCGCCCGGCCGTGCAGGTGTACCAGTGGATACTGGGAGCGCCGCTGGCGGCCTTCCTGTTCGCGGTCTTCGCGTTCCAGATCCTGACGACCGGGATGGAGCGGCGCATGCGCGTGGAGTACCTAAAGACGCCTCACGCGTAGGCGGAGTGCCACCGGCGGCCTCGCGGGCTTGAGCGCGTAGGCAGCCCCACCCCCGGTTGCGCGGCCGGCCAGCCGATGCGATAGTGGCAGCCCCGCAGCACACGGGGATTCACGCCGACATGAGGGAGCGGGTGTGGCCGAGAAGACCGTCTTGCTGGTGACCAACTTAGACACCAGGGGAGCCGAGTTCGCACAGGTGCGCGACCTGGTGTTGGCGCAGGGGTTGGACGCCTTGATCATGGACGTCTCGATGGAGACCGCACCCCCCTTCCCCGGCGACATCACCTGCGAACACGTGGCTGAGGCAGGCGGCCTCACGATCGAGGCGGTCCGTGAGGCGTACCACGCCGAGCGCAAGGTCTCGACCGACTGCATGATCCGGGGCGGCGGCGAATTGGCCCGGTGCTTGTACGACGAGGGCCGCATCCACGGCGTGCTCGGCGCGGGCGGCGCCACCGCCACCCTGATCGCCACCAGCATCATGAAACGGCTGCCGTTCGGGCTGCCCAAGGTCATGGCCTCCTCCGTGGGCAGCCATCCCGGCTACGTGGGGCGGTACGTCGGCACCAAGGACATCATGATGCTGAACACCGTGGTCGACGTCATGGGCACCAACCACCTTCTCTGGCAGCAGTTGCGCAACGCCGCCGGCGCCGTCTGCGGCGCGGTGAAGGTGTACGAGCGGCCGCCTGGTGAGGGCGCCGCCGCCCCTCGCGCGGGGGCGACCGAGCCAGCGGTGGCCGGCCCGGCGGTGGTCGACCCAACGGCGGCAGTCGTCACCACGACACTCGCCGCCGGCAGCGCCGCACGCCCCATCGTCGGCATCACCTCTTTCGGCTTCGCCGAGCGGTGCGTGGAGCGGCTCATCGAGGTGCTGCGGGCCGCCGGCTTCGAGCCCGTCCCTTTCCACGCCCAAGGGCAGGGCGACCGCGCGATGGACGAGTTGATCCGCGACGGCATGCTGGCCGGTGTCATCGACGTGGTCACGCGTGGCGTCGTGGAGGAGCTTCTGGGCGGCAACTGCGCGGCCGGCCTCGACCGTGTCCTGGCCGCCGCCGAGATGGGCGTGCCGCAGGTGATCGCGCCGAGCGGCCTCGACATGCTCTCAGTGGGAGGACAGGCTGACTGGCGCACCCGGTTCTCCGGACGGCCGTACGCCGTGATCGACGAACTCCGCGTGGAAGTGCGCACATCGGCGGAGGAGTGCCGGGCGGCCGCCCGGATCGTGGCCGAGCGTCTGAACCGCGCTACGGCGCCTTTCCGCTTCTTGGTGCCGACGCTCGGCTGGTCGTCCCTAGACCGTGAGGGAGCGCCCTTGTGGGACCCAGCGGCCGACGCCGCGTTCGTCGCCGAGCTCCGCTCGTGCCTGGACGACCCGACGCTGGTGGTCGAAGTCGCCGCCAACCTCTATTCGACCACGTTCGCCGATGCCTGCGCTGAAGCGTTCCTGGAGGTGTGGGGCGGGGCGGGCGCGACTGAGAACACCGGCTCGCGCCGCCGATGCGCCATCGGCCGGCGAGCTGGGCCGCGCCGCGCCCCTAATCGGGCATGACGCTCCACTCGGCCGTGCCGGAGTCTTCCAACACCCGCATGAAGGCCCGCACCGCCGGCGACTTGTAGGCGTCGGCCAAGACCACGACGTCGGTCTCGAGCGTAAGCTCCCCCTCGGCCAGAGGCACACGGACCAAGCGGCCCGCGGTGAGTTCCTCCCGCATGTCCGGCTCGAATAGGAAGGCCACCGCCCGGCCTTCCGCCACGTACCGCTTGATGAAGTCCACCGAGCTCGACTCCATGACCACGCGCGGCGACACTCTCTCTTGCGCCAACCGCTCCGTGACGGCCCGCCGAGTGCCGGAGCCACTCTCGCGGACTATCAGAGGTTGGCCATCGAGGTCCTTCCAGTGGGCAGGCGCCAGGCCGCTGAGCGGATGCCCGGGCCCCGCCACCAACGTTAGCTCCACCAGGCGGAAGTGCTGGGTGCGAAGCCGAGGCGGGTAGGGCACCCGTCCAACAACAACTAGATGATTCTTGAGATTCTCTACGCTGTTCACCATCTGCTCGGAGCTGCCCTCGTCCAACGCTACCGTGATGGCCGGGTGCTGCTCGCGGAAGGCGTTCACGATGGAGGGCATGAGGTAGCGGGCGTAGATCTTCGTGGTCCCGACTCGGATCTCACCGCGCTCCAGCTTGCCCAGCTCGCGTATCGCGTGCTCGGCTTCATCCGCAGCTGCGAAGATGCGCTCGGCGTGTTCGAAGAGGATACGTCCGGCCTGCGTGAGTTGCATCGAGCGGCCGACCCTCTGGAAGAGGCCCACTCCGTAGTACACCTCGAGCGCCTTGATGTTCTGGCTCACCGCGGGCTGGGTGATAAAGAGGACCTGCGCAGCCGCGCGGTAGCTGCCCTCCCGGGCGGCGGTGTAGAAGACGCGAAGCTGGTTGAGGTTCAAGAACACGGTCTCTCCAGCGAGGCATTCATTCCAGATCCGGCATACATAAGCATAGCTGATTGTTCCATCAGCGCAACTACCTTGTGCCGTTCGTCATCAGGCGTAGTATCGGACTCGCTCGAGGCATACCGCACAATCGGGGCCTCCGAGCTGCGGGATCGATCAGGACGTCTACGGGGGGACCATGACGACCTACGATGGAATCATCCTTGGCGGCGGGCCGAACGGCCTCACTCTGGCCGCCTACATGGCTCGAGCGGGACTCAAGGTCCTGGTTCTCGAGCGACGCATGGAGATCGGAGGCGGCCTGGCCACCGAGAAGGTGACCATTCCCGGGTGGATCCACAACACCCACGCCGTCTACCACATGATGGTCGACTACGCTCCTGTCTTCCAAGATCTGGAACTCTTCAGCAGACACAAGCTCGAGTTCGTCAAGCCCGAACTCAGCATGACCATGCCACTCTCCGACGGGCGTGCGGTCTGTCTCTACGACGACCCCAAGAAGACGGCCGAGAACTTCGCCCATTTCTCGAAGGCCGACGCCAGCGCCTACCTCGAGATGAACGCGCACTTCACCAACTTGGTCGACAACTTCATAGCACCCGCCACCTATGCGGAAGCCCACCCGGCCATGGAGCAACTCGAGAATCTGCAGAAGACCGAGATCGGGCGCGAGATCCAGGCGATCCAATCCAAGAGTCCGCTGGAGATCGTCGAGAGTTGGTTCGAGAACGAACACATCAAGGGCCTCATGCTCTACGCCGCTTGCTTCTGGGGACTCGAGCATGACCTCGAAGGAGTGGGCTTCCTCGTCCCGCTGATGATAGAGCGCGCGGCCAAGTACCGCCTGCTCAAAGGGGGCACACACCAGCTGTCCAACCGCCTCTCGAAAGACATCTACGCCCACGGGGGCATGATCCTTGGCAGCCAGCTCGTCAAGCGCATCATCATCGACGACGGACGGGCCACGGGTGTGGAGCTGGAAGACGGCACCGTCCACTTGGCCACCAAGTTCGTGGCTTCGAGCCTGAATCCGCACCAGACCTTCTTGGATTATGTCGGCGAGCAGCACCTGGACGCCGACTTCGTCACCCGCATCAAAGACTGGCAGTGGGACACCTGGAGCCTGAACGGCGTGCACCTGGCACTGGCCGAGCCGCCGGACTTCATCTCAGCCAAGTTCAATCCCGACGTGAACAAGGCTTTCGTCCATATCCTGGGCTACGACTCCCACGAGGACATGATCGACCACTGGGACGCTATCCACGACGGGGAGTTGCTGCCCGAGGCCGGCTTCAACGCCTGCTTCCCGTCGGTGCACGATCCCTATCAGGCGCCGGCGGGCAAGGCCAGCGGCCTGCTGTCCGAGCACGCGCCGTATGAT
>DASRMJ010000135.1:0-2712 GCA_035647995.1 Thermoleophilia bacterium
TGACCACCGCCACCCGCCGACCTTTGGGCAGTGGCATGTACGAGAGAGAGAAAGCGAGATCGAGGAACTCATCCGGGTCGTTGGTGGAGATGATGCCGCTCTGGCGCACCACCGCCTCGTAGACCCGGGCCGAGCCCGCCATCGTGCCCGTGTGCGACAGGGCGGCTTTCAGACCGTAGTCGCTGACGGCCGCACGCAACACGATCACGGGTTTCTGGGCCGTAGCCTTGCGGGCTTCTTCCATGAAGCGGCGACCGTCGTTGAAACCCTCCAGGTAGGCCAGGATGACCCCGGTCTGAGGATCCGTGCGAAAGTACTCGAACAGGTCGGTGGCGTCGAACAAGGCCTCGTTCCCGATACCGACGAACTTGCCGATGCCGCCCTTGCGGCCCTCGGCCGCCGCCATCAGCTGCACGCCCATGTTCCCCGACTGCGACAGGAAGCTCGCGGGACCGGTCTCCGGGTGGATGATGATGGCTCCGGTGGCATAGAAGTGGCTCCACGACGAGATCACGCCCATGCAGTTGGGGCCGATCATGGCCATACCGTGACGCGCCGCCGTCTCCGCCACTTGGCGCTCGAGCGCCGCGCCCTCGGCGCTCACTTCGGAGAATCCGGAGGTGATCACCACCAGCGCACGCACACCGAGGCTGCCCGCCTCCTCCACCACGCCCGGGACCAGATGAGCCGGAACCGCGATCAGCACCAGGTCGGGGACTTCCGGAAGTTCGCTGAGCGACGTGTAGGCCTTGAGCCCGAAGATCTGGTCGGAGCGGGGGTTCACCGGATACAGGCCACCCGCGTACCCCCCGGAGATGATGTTGTTCATGATGGTGCCGCCCCACTTGGTGGGGTCGTTCGACGCGCCCACGACCGCCACCGCTTTCGGGGTGAATACGGCGTCCAGGTTGCCCAGCGCCGCCGTGAACTCCTTCGTAGGCGGCGCCACCGGCGGCCCAAGGGTGACCAACGCATCGACAGCCACAGGGCGGCTGCCGTCCACCAGCACCGGGTTGACGTCGATCTCCTGGATCTCCGGGTGGTCGAACGCCATGCGGCCGAGGGCGCAGATGATGTGCACGAGAGCCGGGCGATCCACGGCGGGAGACCCGCGGAACTCGCCGAGGAGTCGCGAGGCCCGGATGGCGCCGAGCAGTTCGTTGGCTTCACGTTCATCAAGCGGAGCCACGCCGAAGGCCACGTCGTCGAGGGCCTCGGTCAGGATGCCGCCAACTCCGAACATGATCACGGGGCCGAACTGCGGATCGCGGGTGAGACCCGCCACGAACTCACGGCCCCGGGGCAGCATCTTCTCCACCAACACCCCGTCAAGACGACCCTCGCCGCGCCGCTGGAGCACGTGGAAACCGGACCGGACCGCTTCTTCGTCGTCCACATCGAGGATCACGAGGCCCGCGTCCGTCTTGTGCAGGATCTCGCGCGACATGCCCTTCATCACCACCGGATAGCCGAGTTCCATGGCGATCTGGACGGCGACCTCCTCGGTACCCACGACCTGGCCCGGCGTGACCGGGATCCCGTACGCGACGAACAGCGCTTTGCCGGAGGATTCGTCGAGTGCAGCGTGTCCCGCGGCCAGCGCCGCCTCCACGATGTCACGACCGGGCCGCGCCCCCGCCACGTCAGGCGTGCCGGCCGAATGCGCTGCTCCGACCGAATCCGCTGCTCCGACCGAATCCGCTGCTCCGAGCGACATCCTGCCTCCTTGATCTCTCCAATGGTTCCAGATGAACGGTGCCCGTCATACCGGGCGCCGAGACGCTCCGACTGGGTGTCTTCGGACAATAGCACAGGGCCGCGCGACGTTTACCCGCACGGCGGCGGTTCCGCGCCGCCGACTCAGGCAACCAGCGACAACAGGATCACTGAGCACACCGAAACCACGACCGCCACCGCGGTGCGCCACGTCAATCTCTCCATGCGGAGTCCTATCGACAGCAGCAAGGCCACGACGAAGCTCATGTTCGCGATGGGTATGACGACGCTCGCCTCCCCGTGCTCTACCGCCAGCAGTAGGGAATTGACGATCAAGAACACCAGGACCCCCGAAACGAGCGAGTATGCCGCCTTCTTGGGGGTGATCCGCAGGCGGTTCTCGCGAAGGAAGGCGTAGACCGCGCCGCCCACGATCCAGCAGACCGCCCCGATGACCAGCACGGACGGCAGAGCCGCCCCGTCCGCGAGGCCCGCCTTGGACACGATCCCATACGCCGCGCGGAACGAAGAAGCGGCCACGGCCAGGGTGAAGAACAGGGCGAAACGCCGACCGGTCGCCTCTCCGTGGCCGCCACGCCGGTAGAGCAGAAGCACCGCTGTGAGGCCCAAAGCAACGCCCAGGCCCCTGTGCCACCCCATCTGCTCCCCCAGGAACACGAGCGAAAGCACGACCACGCCGACCGTGTTGAGCCTGTAGATGGTCGAGCCAAGACTCACATCGATATGAGCGAGACTCTCGAGAAGAAGGATGTTGGAAGCCGTCAGCAGCGCGCCGGCGGCCAACCCCCAGAGTAGCGTCGTCTCCCCGAACTCGAGGCCCACGCCCCGCACGCCGGCAAGGGCGACCTGAAGCACGGCCCAGACGATCCCGATGCCGAAGATGTAAGCGCCGCGAGATCTATCCTTGACCGCGTAGCGTTTGAACACCACGTCGTTCAATCCGGCGCACACGAGGCTGACCAGCGCGTAGAGTAC
>DASRMJ010000136.1:0-2186 GCA_035647995.1 Thermoleophilia bacterium
GGTCGCGGGCGGCGTCGAGGGCCAGCACCTCGAGCGTCCCGTCCTCGATCAGCAGGCTCCGGGCGTCGCGGAAGAGCTTCTCGATCAGCGAGTCGCGGCTCAACCCCTGGGCGCCGAATACCTGCAAAGCATCATGGGCGACCTCGTAGGCCGCCCGCTTGGCGTACACCTGCGCGGCGCGGGCGTGGCGTGGCGACGCCCCGAGGGCCCCAGGGGACGACCCGGGGACATTCGCCTGCGTGTGGGCCAGTGCAGCGCGGGAGTAGGCGCGTGCCGTCTCCACGCGCTCGAACATCGCGTACAGGGTGAGCTGGATGTTCTTGTGGCGAGCGATGGGGCCGCCGCCCTGGATGCGCTGGCGGGCATGGTGGAGCGCCTCCTCAAAGGCGGCACGGGCCACG
This sequence comes from Thermoleophilia bacterium, assembly GCA_035647995.1. Classification (GTDB taxonomy): domain Bacteria; phylum Actinomycetota; class Thermoleophilia; order RBG-16-64-13; family RBG-16-64-13; genus JAHJSA01. The sequence goes on from DASRMJ010000136.1 coordinate 402, forward strand.
CCGACGGCGACGTTGGAGATGACCGAGCTCGTCAGGCACAGCAGCTGGTCCCCGAAGACCGGGTAGAAGGGCCCAGGCGGGACGAGCACATTGCGTTCCGGCACGAAGACCTCGTCGAAGAACAGCTCACCCTGGGGATCGTCCCGCACGCCGAGCATGTCGGCGGGAGCGCCTCGCCGCACCCCGGGATCGTCGAGGGGGACGACGGCGAACAGGCTGTGGAACAGGTCGCCGTCGCGGCCGGCCTGGGCGTGGACGGCCGCATGGGTGGCAATCGGACCCGAGCTCACCCACGCCGACTTCTGGCCCCGCAGCACCCAGCCGCCGTCACCCGGCTCGGCCACCAGCTGGCCCCGGCCGTAGGTCCGGGCGTCCCCGTCGCGCTGCCCGATGAAGTCGCTCCCGTGATCCGGCTCGGTGATGGCCCAGCACCCGTGGAAGGCACCCGTCTCGTCCTCGACCCACGGCACCATGAGCTCGGCCTGCAGCTCCGGGCTCCCGAACCGGGACATGGTGATCACCGGGAGCATGTCGACCAAGAAGGCAGTCGCCAGCCCGAGGCTTCCCCAGCCCAGCTCCTCGAGGACCACGGACTGGGCGAGCGGAGAGAGCGGTTCCTCCGGGCCGCCCGCCTCCGCGGGCAGGAACAATCGGTGATAACCGAGGGACTTCAATGTCGCCATCGTCGTGAAGAAGGGGGACCCGGGAGCGATGCGCTCCGTCGGGGTCATCCGGTCGAGGGCCCACGCCGCCGGCCGGAGTACCTCCACGGCGATCCGGTGGGCCTGCTCTCGAAGTACCAGTTCGTCCTCCCCCAGCCCCGCCAGGTCGAGGAACAGTCCGTCGTTCCCGTGTCCCATGGGGAGAACCTACGCCGGCGGAACTCGATCTCCTAGGGTCCAAAGTCCCGAACCTACGGGCCACGGTGTAGCCGAAGGACGAGGCCAGCCACCACAGGCAGTTCGCTGCGAAGCTCTGCAGCGGGGCGTGGCACATCCCGAAGTCCTCTTTCGTCTGGCGGATCGCTTCTTCGGGAGCGCCGCCTCGGAGGCCATGGTGATGCTTGTCAGCCCGTAGTGTCCGAAAACTCGATTCCGCACCTCAGACGCGCGTAGGGCTTGCTCAGCGGCCGGACGAATGCTCCAGGCTAGATCTCTCCGCTGTCAAACGAAGAGGGGTACGCATGGGAGACCAAGTCCGAGACCACGTCGTCGTGGATTCTTTCCCATCGGCTCCAACGTTCAGCCCTCGTCGGCAGCGCGAGTGCAGCTGAGCCCGGACGCCGCCAACGACTCCCCGAGGAACGCCGCCGCCTGGCGTGACCACAGATAGCCCAGGTGGTTTCCCGAGTACCAGCTGATGCGCGGCTTGTCCCAGTGCTCCCACAGCCTGCGCGCCTGCTCCGGCATGGCCAGGCGGTCGCCATAGCCTGCGAAGACGTACCGATGATCGCGCGGCACCTTCGACTCGAAGCTCATCGGCGACACCACTCGGTAGACGTCTTCCGCTACGCCACCCATGATTCGGTGCTCGATCGATCGAGCTCGGATGTGGACCGGGCTGTGCTCGTGGAAGAGCGCCGGGAAGTCCACCACCGGGACGCCGGCCACCACGGCGTCGAACCCTTCCTCGATGCCAGCGAGGAGCGAGACGACGTAGCCCCCGAGCGAGACTCCGTACAACCCGATGGACGTGGCTCCCTGGGCCCTGATCCACGATACGAGGCGCCGGATGTCCCACACTGCCTGCGTCAACCCGTGAACGGTATTCATCATGTCGAAGGAG
>DASRMJ010000137.1:0-2681 GCA_035647995.1 Thermoleophilia bacterium
GGATCAGAGCGTCGGGTACCTCTTCGCGCTCCGCGGTGCCCGTGTTCAGGTCCACTCGAAGGATCTGATACTTCTCCATGCTGCTTCCTCCCGATCTAGTTTCGCGCCGCGTGTCGCCGGCGGTAGGTCGTAGGGCCGCGCCCGCTGCGCGACCCTAGTGAACGTGTCGCAGGATATGGCCCCGCTCGCGCTTCGTCGCGGGTGCGTGTTCCAGGGTCAGCATATACGCGGTCGTGTCGCTCTGTACACCCGAGTTCAGCGCATGCGATCGGCTCACCGGTCGGCTCACCCTTCACGTGTGCGCCCCCGCCGAGCGTCGCGCCCGCCCAGTCTTCAGGCCAATCCGGCTTCGGCGGCGACCTCGCGCAGCGATTCCGCGACGATGGCCAATCCGCGGTCGAGGGTGGCGTCGTCGATGGTCAGAGGCATCAGCGGGCGGATGACGTTGCCGTAGGTGCCGGCGGAGATCATGATCACGCCCTTCTCGAGCGCCCTCGTCACCAGCGCCTTCGTCAGATCGGCGGCCGGGGCTTTGGTCCCGCGATCGGTCACCAACTCGAGCGCCACCATGGCGCCCAGGCCGCGCACGTCGCCCACGACTTCGAGTTCCCCCGCCAGTGAGTCGAACGAGGCTCGTATGCGTGCCCCGATGACGTCGGCGCGAGCGAGCAGGCCGTCGTGCTCGATGATGTCGAACACCGCGAGCGCCGCCCGACAGGAGACGGGGTTGCCGCCGTAGGTGCCGCCGAGACCACCGACGTGGGGTGCATCCATGAGTTCCGCCCGTCCGGTGACGGCCGAGAGCGGGTAGCCCGCCGCCAATGACTTGGCGCTGGTGATGAGGTCCGGAGCCACGCCCCAGTGGTCGATGGAGAAGATATTGCCGGTGCGGCCGAAGCCCGACTGCACCTCGTCGGCGATGAAGACGATGCCGTTGTCCTCGCAGATCTTCTTGACCTTGGGGAAGTACTCTTTCGGCGGGACCACGAAGCCGCCCTCGCCGAGAACGGGCTCCGCTATCACCGCGGCGACCTCGTCAGCCCCCACGTAGTTCTTAAAGGCGTCGGTGAGGAGGTCGGCGCAGGCCACCCCGCAACCCGGGTACTCGAGAGCCAGCGGACAGCGGTAACAGTAGGCGTAGGGCAGGCGGTAGATCTCGGGGGCGAAGGGGCCGAAGCCCTTCTTGTAGGGCATGGTCTTCGAGGTGAGGGACATGGTCATGAGCGTGCGTCCGTGGAACGCGTCCTCGAAGGCGATGACGGCGTCGCGTCCGGTAGCGTAGCGGGCGATCTTGACGGCGTTCTCGACCGCCTCGGCTCCCGAGTTCAAGAGGATCGTCTTCTTATCGAAGTCACCGGGAGCGGCCTCGTTCATCTTGCGCGCGAGTTCCACGTAGGCCTCGTACATGACCACGTGGAAGCACGTGTGCGAGAAGAGGGCGGACTGGTCCTGGGTGGCGGCCACGACTTTCGGGTGGCAGTGTCCGACGGCCATCACGCCGATGCCGCCCGCGAAGTCGATGTAGTCGCGACCTTCCACATCGGTGATGGTGGCGTTGAGGGCCTTGGCGGCGAAGAGCCCGGTGACGTTGAAGGGTCCCCGGGGGACGTTCTTGTCGCGTGCCTGCTTCAGTTCCTGGTTGGTCATCGTGATCCTTTCTCTTCTCCGTTGTCCCAGACGGCTCCCATCAGGTCGAGGAGCAGGCGGGAAGCGAGGATGGACGTGCATTCGGCGTGATCGTAGGGCGGACTCACCTCTACCAGGTCTATGCCCACCACGTCGCCGTGACGGGCAAGCGCCCGCAGCAGTTCTCTGCCCTCCAGGTAGGTGAGACCTCCTGGCTCGGGAGTGCCCGTGCCGGGGGCGATGGACGGGTCGAAGGCGTCGATGTCGATGGATAAGTAGAGAGGCGCCCCCGCCGGGACCGTCTCCAACACTCGCTGGACTCCGGCGCTCTTGAACTCGGAGCAGGTGATGACCTGCACCCCCAGGGCGCGGGCTTCCTCCCAGTCGGTCTTGCCGCTGTTGAACCCGCGGATGCCCACCTGGGTGACGCCGCACACCGAACGGTCTTCGACCGAACGTCTTACCGGGGTGCCGTGGTAGTGGCGAGATCCGTAGGAGTCGAAGTCCATGTGCGTATCCAGGTGGACGAGGTAGGGGAGGGAGTCTCCTCGGGCGGCCGCGTGGGCCCGCAGGATGGGCGCGGTGACCGAGTGGTCTCCTCCCACGCACACCGGGATCGCTCCGGCCGCCAGCACCGCCGCGACCGCCGCGGTCATCGCGGCCCGGTTGGCGTCACCGTCAAGCGGCTCGATGCGGACGTCGCCGAAGTCGCCCAGCCGGGCGCCCTCCAGGATGGTGCGCCCGAGTTCGATGTCGAAGAGCTCCGCGCCTCCCTCGTAGGAGTAGAGGGCCGAGGCGGCGCGCACGCCGCGCGGCCCGAATCGCGCTCCCGGGCGGTTGGAGGTGCCCTCGTCGAACGGGATCCCCACGATTACGAAGTCGAAGTTGGAGAGCATGGCCGCGGTGACGATGGGCGACTTCATGAACGAGGCGATGCCGACGTACGGCATCGATCCGGCCGCCCCGGGAAGGACGGTGGGACCTGTATTGGATGACGGATCTTTCATCGAGAGCCTCCCCGTGTGGTCCCCTCGCAGTATAGCGCCGCGCAGGGC
>DASRMJ010000138.1:0-3101 GCA_035647995.1 Thermoleophilia bacterium
GTCCACCGCCCGGGCGGTGGTGTAGACCAGCGCCCGGGCGGCATCCAGGAGCATGGAGGCCTCGGCCACCTGGAAGCTCACGCCCTCGAAGCGGTTGATCGTCCGGCCGAAGGCCTTGCGGCGGGTGGTGTAGCCGCCGGCGACCTCCAGGGCGGCCCGGGCGGGCCCGATGGTCATGGCGGCCGTCCCGAGGCGCTCGGGAATCATCATGGTGTTGAACACCTCCACCCCGCCGTCGATCTTGCCGACCGCATTCTCCTTCGGGACCCTCACGTCGTGGAACACCACCCGGCCGGTGCCGCCGCCCCTGGAGCCCATCAGGCCGTAGAGGTACTCGACGGTGACGCCCGGGCCCCGGTCGACGATGAACGCCGTGATCCCCTCGGAGGGCTTCGCGTCGGGATTGGTCCTTGCGTAGACCAGGAAAAAGTCCGCCCCCTCGGCGCCCACGATGAAGCGCTTCTGGCCGTTGAGGACGAAGTGGTCGCCCTGGTCGGCGGCGGTGGCGGCGGTGCCGAAGAAGTCAGACCCGCCGCGTGGCTCGGTGAGACCCTCGGCGGCGAAGAGGTCGCCGCGCAGGAGCGGCCGAACGTACTTCTCCTTCTGGGCCTCGGTGCCGTGCTGGATGATGGCGTCGCAGACCAGCTCGGCGCCCACCCCGAAGGTACAGGCGAAGATGTAGCCGAGGGTCCCGATCTCCTCCATCACCATGCAGGCGCTGACCCAGTCCAAGTGCCGGCCGCCCCATTCCTTGGGGTGGCGGCAGCCCAGAAGATTGCGGCGCCCCGCCTCCTGGAGGAACTCCTTGGGGAAGCGGATCTCGTCCCTGTCCATCTTCACGATCATGGCCCGGGGGACCCAGCGGACGAAATCGCGAACCTCCTCGCGGAGCTTCTTCTGTTCGTCGTTCAGCAGAAAGTCGTACATGCCTCGCCCCTTCAGTCGGTCTCGGGCTCGTTCCTGAGCTGGTCGCGAAGCTGGTACTTCATCACCTTCCCCGTGGCGGTGTACGGCAGCGCGTCGACGAAGCGGAAGACGCGGGGGATCTTGTACTTGGCGAGCCTCTCGGCGAGGAAGCTCTTGAGGTCGTCCACCGTCAGGCCGCCGTTCTTCTTCGGCACTACCAGGGCGGCCACGGTCTCGCCCCAGACGGGGTGCGGCTTGCCCACCACCGCCACCTCCGCCACCTCCGGATGGGAGGCGATGGCGTCCTCGACCTCCTTCGAGTACACGTTCTCGCCGCCGCTGACGATCATGTCCTTGATCCGGTCAACGATGAACAGGTACCCGTCCTCGTCGACCCGGGCGGCGTCGCCCGTGCGGTACCAGCCGTCCACGAAGGCTTGCTCGGTGGCCTGGGGGTCGTCGTAATAGCCGACCATCATGCTGTCGGCCGTGAGCCAGATCTCGCCCACCTCGCCGGCCAGAGCCTCCTCGGTCGGACTCTTCATCACCTTGAGGTCGGCGCCGGGCAGCCCGGTGCGGCCGATGGAGCCCGCCTTACTCACCTGCTCCGAGGGGAAGAGGGTGGTGCCGGTGGGCCCGGCCTCGGTCATCCCGTAGACCTGGTAGAAGCGGTCGCTCTGGTACTTGTGCATCAGCACCCGGGCGGTCTCCGCGTCGATGGGGCCGCCACCGTAGATCCAGGCGCGCATCGACGAGAGGTCGAACTCGCCGAAGCTCGGCACCATCTGCAGCGGCGCGAGGAAGCTGATGGGCGCACCGAAGTAGACGGTGCACCGCTCTTCCTGGATCGTCTGGAGGAACTGCAGGGGTTCGTACTCGCGCAGGAGCACGGTGGTGGCGCCCATGTACTGCGCCGCCATGAACCAGTTGTTCAGGGGCGAGGAGTGCCAGATGGGCATGGCGATGAGCACCCGATCATCCTGGTCGTACTTCACCGCCAGGGCGCCGGTGATGCCCGCCATGATGATATTGCGGTGCGAATGCACGCAGCCCTTGGGCTTCCCGGTGGTGCCGGAAGTGTAGAGGATCTCGGCCATGTCGTCGTCGTCGATCTTCACCGGCGACGGATTGGGCGCCCCGTCGAGGAGGGCGTCGAGATTCTCGTGGCCTTCGGCCGGCGTGTCGAGGGAGGCCTGCCTGGCGTTCGAGGTGAGCTTGGCCGCGAGAGGGGCGAGGGCGCCGTCGAAGAGGAAAACCTTCGCGCCGCTGTGGGCCAGGATGTAGTCCACCTCGGGGGCGACGAGCTTGTGGTTCACCGGCACCACCGCGGCGCCGGCCACCAATGCGCCGTAGTAGGCGATGGGGAAGGACGGCGTGTTGTAGCTCATGATTGCCACCCGGTCGCCCTTGGAGACGTCCCAGGACTGGAGCACCGCGGCCGCGCGGCGCGCACTTTCACCGAGCTCGGCGAAGGTCAGCCCCCGGCCGAGGTAGCGGAGGGCGTCCTTCCCGGCGAACTTCCTGGCGTTGCGATCGACCATCTCGACGACGTTCATGGGCAATCCTTTCCGCGCCGGCCACAGCCACGGGCGTGGTGTCGGAGAACCACCGCGCCATCCTCTAATCGCGCACTCTAACCGTACTTCCCAGTGAACCGTCTCTGGCGACAGTTCATTCTCCGATCAGGCAACAAGCCGGGCCTCCTCGCAGCCGTGCTTCTGGATGAGCGGCCGGAAGCCCGGTAAACATTGGTTCGGTCAAGAGTTCCGGGGACGCGGAGGCAAAGCGGCACGGGCTGAGCACGCCCGCGTCGGGTACCAATGCCCTGCTCTCCACGCGGGAGACGGCCCCAAGGGTGATGCGTGCGGCGTCTGCGGCGGGGGACTGTTCTCCGGCACAATGCACGCGGCTGGCCACATGTCCGAAGGCGTCCGGATCCGGCCGTCAGCGACGCGGTCGAAACGAGGTGTCGAAGTCCGAGACGCGGCCGGGCTCACAAGGATCAGCCGTGGGCTCATGGATGAGCAGATTCAGCGGCTCCGCGTTCCCCGTCCATCAATAAGTAACCATGTCGCCCCTCCGGCGAGATCCTCCCCCGCCGGTTCGATCCGGCTGACGGGCATCCAGGCTCTATTGGCGACATGGGAACGTCGCAATACGCTCTGCGTCAACAGTTTCGGTAACCCAGTGCACTC